>WAHY01000001.1:287658-289982 GCA_009873635.1 Nitrospinota bacterium | reverse complement strand
ATATGCAGTCTTCATTATCAAGTTCCATAGATCGCATGGGCCAGTATCTGGGTGCGTTAGGAGTCATCGCCCTGCTCATGGGGGGTATAGGTGTTGCCATGATCGTGCGAACTTTCATGGCACAAAAGCTGGACACACTGGCCATTCTCAACTGTCTTGGTGCTTCTTCCAAAACCTTATTCAAAGTTTATCTTCTTCAATCAATGTTGATGGGTTTAGCCGGTAGCTTGTTAGGGGTAGGGCTTGGTTTCGCTCTCACTTTCCTGCTTCCACCTAAAATGGAAGGGTTGATAAACTTGAAACTTGAACCGGTTTTCTATTGGATTCCAGCTTTGCAGTCTCTGCTTCTCGGGTGCACCACAACCCTTTTGTTTTGCCTGTGGCCCTTAATCCGGGCAGTAAGAACTCGTCCTCTACGCCTTTTCCGCAGGAATCTTGATGAGGAAGAAAAACAAAGTACCCGTTGGGAAGGGTGGCTTTCCACTCTGACACTGGGTCTTGGTCTGGCCGCAATGATTTGCTGGCAGGCAGAATCTATCAAACGCGGCTTGATTTTTTTGTCCGCCCTGTTGATTTCTGCAGGTGTGCTTGCCCTGGCATCTCTCTTCTTCTTGAAACTTTTGAAAGCCCTTCCCCAGTCTGGTTCCATAGCCCGCCGTTATGGAATGTCAAATCTCAGGCGGCCCAATAACCAGGCCACATCAATCATCACATGCCTGGGAATGGGAATCATGTTGATCCTTACTGTGCGACTCGTGCAGATGGATATGCTGGCCATGTTGAACAAAAATACTGAGTTGAGTCCACCTAATTATTTTTTCATAGATATCCAGAACGACCAGAAAGAAATATTCACCGAGGTGGTTGACCAGATCGCACCGGAAGCAGAGCAAACCCTTACGCCTCTCGTTCGCTCTCGCCTGCAAAGTATAGATGGGAAATTGACCGCCAATTGGCAATATAAAGACAGGAAACGGGAAGAATGGTTCATCAACCGTGAGTTCGTATTGACCTATATGGCAGGACCTCCTCCAAAAGACAACGAGGTTATCAAAGGTGAATGGTGGGATGAGACCCGAGCAAAAAACGCGGAAGTGTCTCTCGAAGAGGACGCGGCAAGAAGATTGAACGCTAAAATAGGCTCGGAACTCACTGTTGATATCCAGGGCATCCCTGTCACGGCCACCGTGACCAGCATTCGAAAAGTAAACTGGCGTAATATGCGCACAAATTTTTACATGATCTATTCTCCGGGAGCCCTTGAGGGTGCTCCGCTGACTTATGTGGCAACAGTCAACGTACCAGACTCCAAAGAGCTGGAGCTGCAACACGCCATAGTCGAAGCTTTACCGAACATCACAGCATTGAGTACCCGTGATATTGTCGATACGGTTGAATCAACTGTAACCAGACTGACAACACTTGTAGATTTCATGTCAGGATTCGCCATTGCCGCCGGACTGTTCATCCTTTCCGGCTCGATCGCCTCGACCAAGTTCCGTCGCCTTCGGGAATCCGCTATATTAAAAATACTGGGAGCCCGTCGCAAAGTCGTCTCCTCCATTCTGGGAATCGAATATGCCACACTGGGAGTCATCTCAGCGCTTGTAGGTATAGCACTGGCGCAAGGACTCTCCTGGGCGGTAATGAAATATATGATTAAATCTGACTGGCATGTACAACCTGTTACAATGGCCTGGGCATTTTCATTTGCTGTCCTGATCACTGTAGCAACCGGAATCCTGAGCAGTCTTGATGTGATACGCGATAAACCCTTGAAAACCCTCAGGGAAAGTGAAAACTGATTAAGAAGGGATACGTATAATGTTCATAAGAATTGCCATCATTATCTTCGTCATGCTTAACTCAGTATTCGTCTGGGCAGAGCCTTATGTGGCACCCCCCTGGGTTCCACCGCCACCGCCAGAGTCAAGGGTTCACCTCGTCGACAATAACGATGGAACGTTGACCGAAACCAAAACCAATTTAATGTGGACCCAAAAAGACAGCTATGCCGATCTTGGAAAATGTTTGAACTGGCATCAGGCAAAAGAATATGTCGAGAACCTGGAAACAGGCGGCTATAAAGACTGGCGACTACCCTTCATCAGTGAATATGGAATGATTTATGACAATACCAAAGAAAACGTCATGGCATGGGACCATGACCCGAACCAACCTCTTGCCCTTTCAGAGCTATTCGCCGATGGGGCGGCTTACTGGTATTGGTCTGCAGACTATGACGATAACGAACTGACAGATTGTTGCGCCCGTACCGCTTATTTTGTAACAGGACGCTCTTTCTGGCGCAACCTCAGCAATTG
>WAHY01000001.1:266772-287558 GCA_009873635.1 Nitrospinota bacterium | reverse complement strand
TATTCGCCGATGGGGCGGCTTACTGGTATTGGTCTGCAGACTATGACGATAACGAACTGACAGATTGTTGCGCCCGTACCGCTTATTTTGTAACAGGACGCTCTTTCTGGCGCAACCTCAGCAATTGTACTCACGGCGGTGTCCGGGCTGTGAGGGATCTAAAATAGTAACGAGCCTTTCACAACTCACAAACAAACTATCCCCACAGCGAGTGATGCACCATCTTTATGGCCTTGATGCTGGCATATATGGTTTGTCCCGATTTAAGGTCAAGATTAGCGAGAGACTTCCTTGTGATCGTAGCCAGTATTGGACGGCCCGCATCCAGCTCAATGTCTACGGAGTAACCTTCGGGATCAATGGCCCCAACTTTTTTGACCCTGGCCTGCAAAATATTCAACACACTACTGGCTCCCTGAGGGAGTCCGGTAGAAAGACTCACGTCTTTAGAGTGGATATGCACCCTCAGGCTTTTCCCAACAGGAATGTCCTGTCTGGGGACATACAGGGACTGTCCCATAAAATCCAGCCGGGTGAGCCCAAATCCCTCATCGTGTTCTGCAACAGAAGTTTCGAGAACCGCTCCCAATTGCTCATCCCCCACCGCTTCCCTCAACTGCACATCCGAGAATACTTCTTCCACCGGTCCAGAGTTTGCCACTTTCCCGGATTTCATAATCACCATAGTGTCTACCAGCTGTAGCACCTCATTCATAGAATGCGTGACATAAATAATTGGTGTCTGAAATTCATCTTCAATTCTTTTTACGAATGGAATGATCTCGGCCTTAAGTTGCATGTCCAACGAAGCCAGAGGTTCATCCATGAGCAATAGCTTCGGACTGGTAAGCAGAGCACGGCCAATCGCAACCCTTTGCTTTTCCCCTCCTGATAATTTCTCTGGACGACGTTGTAACAGGTGTTCAAGGTCCAGAACCTGGACCACCTCATCCAACTGGAGTTTTCGATCTGCTGGCAGGGTGCGTTGATACCCGTACACCAGGTTCTCCCGAATACTTAAATGCGGAAACAATCGGGAATCCTGAAACACCATGCCGATTTTTCTGTCCTGAATGGGAAGGAATGTTTTTTCATCCTGCCACACCTGATCTGCCAGCTTTAAAAATCCCGATGGGGCTCTTTCCAATCCAGACAAGCAGCGCAGCAAAGTGGTTTTGCCCGAACCTGAAGGACCGAATACCACCGTCACCCCTTTTGCCGGCAGGTTAAGCTCAACATCCAGATTGAACCCTGGGAAGTCCATTTTAAATTTTGCCTGCAACAATTCCATCAGGTCACCTGTACCGGAAGTTTGCGGTTGATGGAGTAAACCATCACAAGAACCAGAAAGGAAAATATTAAAAGTCCCGCAGAAAGGACATGCGCCTGGGTGTATTCAAGAATCTCCACCCGGTCATAAATTTCAATCGAAATCACTTTGGTCTTACCGGGGATATTGCCGCCTACCATTAACACCACACCAAATTCCCCAAGCGTGTGAGCAAACCCTAACACCACAGCTGTCAAATAACCACGACGTGCCAGGGGACAGATGACTGAAAAAAATGCATCCAACCTCGAAGCCCCTAAAGACTGAGCCGTTTCCATGGGAGCTTTTCCTATAGACTCAAAAGCACTGTGCAAAGGTTGGACCACAAACGGCAGGGAATAAAGTGTGGAAGCAAATACCAGCCCCGCAAATGAGAAAGAAAGTGCAGAACCGGTTAGCGCTTGCACCGGCCCTCCCACCCACCCATTGGGACCCAACAGGATCAACAAATAAAAACCCAACACGGTTGGAGGCAGCACCAAAGGCAATGCTACAACCGCTTCAATCACTACCTTTGACCGGGAGCGGGTTTGTGACAGCCACCACGCTATTGGAGTGCCCAGCACTAAAAGTATCAGCACTGTAAGCCCTGCTAATTTCAAAGAGAGCCATATTGGCTCCGCGTCTATCTGGGAAATATCCATCTTCTCATTCCTCTATAAATCTATAGCCATAGGAACGCATTATTTTTTTTGCTGTGGAGCCTCGCATAAATTCCAGGAACTGGTGAGCAAAAGAATTAGAAAGCCCTGGCTTTAATAAAACGGCCTGCTGCAGGATAGGTTCATATTGATCAAATGGAACCTGCCACTGGCTCCCTTTTAGTTTGAGCTTTGGATCTTCCAGCTGTGACTTGGCCACAAAACCGAGTTTGGCATTTCCGGTGGCCACAAACTGCAGGGTCTGAGCTATGTTCTCCCCTTGAACCAGAAACGGTCGCATTTTTTTCCATAAGCCCATTCGCTCCAAAACCTGTTGGGCGGCTTTGCCATAAGGCGCTGTTTTCGGGTTGGCAATAGCGAGTTTACCGTTCTTCATTTTTATTAAGGATTCCCGCACATCCACCGGATCCGGACTCCACAAGACCAGCGTTCCCACGGCATAGGTGAAACGAGTCAGCTTGATACCCACACCTTCCTTTTCCAGCAATTCAGGTCTTTTATCATCAGCCGCGAGCAGAACATCAAAAGGGGCGCCATTCCGGGCCTGAGCATATAATTTACCCGTCGATCCGGATATCAGGATCAACCTGTTTCCAGTATCCTGCTTATAACTCCTGGCAATTTTTTTGAGTGGACTCAAAAAGTTAGAGGCAACCGCGACATGAACCTCTCCCGCCCAAATTGCTTGGGGCATCACTAAAAACCACATGGCCACCCACATGCTAAAACCTATTTTCAACACGACATCAACCCTCGTTATATTCATATATACATAGCGATTATATCGTTATATATAACAAAACATATTGAATGTCAAGCGTATAGCTGAATGTAAAGGGGCATGCTTCTTTTAGTTTGATCTAACGTTTTAAGATTTTTTTCCCAACGTCAATATTTAAAAATAACTCTTTGTAAAATTGGAAAATACATGGACGTTTAAATCATTCGGACTAGCCAACAAATTAAATTTGCGGGAAAACCTAGTCTCTGTGAAGATTGTGAAGAGGGGAATTAGATCAATGACTAACACAACCATTGAAAAATTGTGGGTTGAGACAGTCAAAACGGGAATAGCAAACTTATGAAGAATTTCTTCACGAGTTGGGCCAAGAAGAAAGAAGAAAACTAGGTTAAGAATAAAAGCCTTAGCAACAGCTAGGGTCATTACATTGCTTTAACTCATCTTTATTAGCTTCTCTTACCCCTGTAATTTCAACCGAAAAATTCAATGTTTGACCCGCTAATGGGTGATTTCCATCAACCTCGATTTTATCTCCCACTACTGCTTTAACAGTAAAAACCGTTTTGGCTCCCCCATTATCCTTCCCCTCAAATTGCACTCCAGGTTGGATATCCGCATCCTTAGGAAAATTAGATCGGCTTACTTGCATCTGCAACTGAGGATTAAATAATCCATATCCTTCATTAGGTGAGACCGTAACATTTTTCTTATCACCAACATTAAGTCCTTCCAGTTCTTTTTCCAAACCGGGAATCATTTGACCTGAACCATACAAAAAAGAAAACGGGCTACTTTTATCTGCACGATCTAATTCAATTCCTTTTTCATTTTTTAAACTAAAACTCATGCTAACAACAGAATTCTTCTTAATCATAGAATATCCTTTCGAAAAGTCGATAAACTTCCTTTAATTTATCAATACCTTGGAAATGCATCTTTTAACTAGATGCTTTAAATTTTACGCAAAATAGTTGAAGCCTCCTGAACAATCTCTAGGCTAGACCTAAAAACCAATATGGAAATAAGTGTTCCCACAAATAAATCCGGCCAAAACGATTGGGTAAAATCAACTCCCCAGGCGGCAACAATAATCCCTAGATTTGCCAAGACATCGTTTCGTGTGCATAACCAAGCCGATTTCATATTTATATCGTCGCCTCTATAACGAAATACTAAAAAGGCGCAAATCAAATTCGCTGCTAAAGCCAATCCACCAACCACTCCCATGGTCAACGCCTCAGGCAATTGGGGGACAAAAAATCTATAAACCACCGAGGCGAGTATAAAAAAAGAAAAGGCGCACATTACCATCCCTTTAATCATTGCAACCCAGGTTCGGCACTTTTCGCTTCGTTGAATTACAAAAAGAGAACTCCCCAACAGAAAAGCGTCGCTTAACATATCCAGAGAATCGGCAAAAAGTGCTTTGGATCCTGACAGCCAGCCATAGATCACTTCTATAAAAAACATACCTATATTTATAGCAAACGCCAAACCGAGAGCTAGTTGGTGGCTCTTGGCTAATTGATTTACTCCCTCCTCACAAGTGGAGGCACAATTACTCATTACTAATTCCTCTTTAAATTAAAAGTTACGATTGGTTAAAAAACCAGGTTAAAGCTTAATAGGTTGTAACCCCTTTCCACTTTAACCTGGTTCAATTGGGTGCAGGAGGAGATCTAGCACCAAATTATCTGCACCTAGTTTTCCGTAGTTCTATAAATAACGAAACAAAGAGCTTTTCTACTAATTCCGTGAGACTGATAAAGATAGCCATATAGGACCGTTGAAAAGAACTCCAAGATTCCGAAAATAATCGCGACAAAAAATATCTTTGCTACTGAAATAACGAAGTATTTTTCTTTCGACAATAATTTTTGCTGGAGTTTTATTTTATAGAGGGGGACTAAGACCAGAGAACTTCCAGAAAAACTTTACGACATAATCCAAAGTGAATTTGGTTCTGTAGATTTGAATAATAGGGATAGAAAACAAATCTGGAGAGAAGTCGTTTAATTCTGCACTAATTTGGGAAAATTGGCAGGGAGAACAATCTTGATGCGAGTTTTCCAGTTCGAAATCATGATTATGCAGAACAGACGAAAACCCGGCCATTATGGTAAAAATAAAAATCAGTAAAATCGTATTTAAACGATTTTTGCCCGGATTTTTTAATTGTGCAACATCAGTGAAATACATTGAGGTTTTAAGATTTTCAGATTCTTAATAAAAAACATTTAAAAACAAAATCTTAGAGTTTTTACAAATGAATTGCAATTATTTATATTAAAAATATTGTAAATAGACAAAGTTCACCTTACTGCTTTTGCGCTACATTTTGCACAAGTTCCAAAAAATTCCAAAGAATGAGTGATATCTGAATAGCCCTTGTCGCGAATCATTTGCTCGATTTCAGAGACAAAACAATACTTCATCTTATCAACGTTTCTACAATTTCGACAGATAATATGATGGTGATGGTGTTCTGTATCCTTGAATTCATACTTGAACATCTCTTCACCCAAATAACATTTTTCTACAAGGTTGGCATTCTCGAATTGAACGACACAACGATAAACGGTTGCCAGATCGCAAGCATTGTTTCCCAATCCTTTATGAATTTCTTCGACTGAGAAAGGCCCGTGGTTTTTAAGTAAAAATCCCAGTATGTTTTTCCTGGGTTCTGTAAGGCTTAAATTATTTTCCTTAATCAGTTTTTCTGCCTTTTGAATTATTTTTTTGGAAACGGCTGTCTTCATCCGGCACTCCTTAGGAACGGTCACTCAGTACTCATCACTTCGTTCTTATCCAACGCGCCGATCATGGTGTGCCATGAAAGGCTTGCGCATTTTATTCGCGAGGGATACTCGCGAACACCCAGAAACAGGGTCAGTTTGCCCAAATGGTGTTCGTTATTTTCCGGCTCAAACTCACCCAATAACATTTTATGAAATTCGTCGAAAACCACTCTTGCTTCATCAACCTTTTTGCCTTTCAGATAGCTCGTCATTAGCGAAGAACTGGCCTTTGAGATGGCACATCCGGTTCCGATAAAACTCAGATCCTCGATAACATTTGCACTATCCACCTTTAAAAAGACTTTAAAGTCGTCGCCACACAACGGATTATAACCATGGCAGTTGTGGGTCGAGTCCTCCATCTCCCTGAAGTTTCTGGGTTTCCTATTATGCTCCAGAATAACCTGCTGGTACAGTTCGTTGCTATACGCCATTTATCCTCCAGAATTTGGAGAATTGTATCCAGCATTCACTAAATAGCATGGACCTTTCCAAATTTCCATATTGTTGAAGTAAAACACTTGATTTTTTCTTTAAAAACCCTGGAATTTCCATAATTGAGAACTCCCGCAAACTATTTTGGAGGGGAGCTAGACATTAATTTATGCAAATAATTTGCATAAATTTTAAAAATGTATTAATTTGACTTTAAAATATTTGCAAACTATTTGCAAATATTTGTTTTCAAGGATCAAAAAAATGATACGGCCAAAAATAAAAATACTGAAAGAACCTACTTTATTACCTTCTGAAGCTTCTCATTATTTAGAAACTCTGATGAAGGTAAAAAGGTTTGCCGAGTTTTTACTTCATCAACAATTGTGGTGTTTTGGAAAAGATATCAACTCTCCTAACAGCAACTTGCTCGTCAAATATGGTTTTAAAAAGGTTCGTCCTCCTGAAGACAAAAGCGGGAGTACAAATTATATCTTCAGGACCATCGACAAAGTTGGCGACGAAGTGAGCATGGTCCTGTGGGGGTTTGGAATCTACTATGGTTATGGAAATAACAAATGCATCTATATAGGACGCTATGATGTTTATCCCAAACTCATCCATGATGAGCCGCTGAGTCTCCCTGCCTGGGCTCCTTCCAAACTTCCTGAAATGAAAACTCCTCAAAGTTCAGAAGAATGGGAATACTCATTTATGTTGATGTCAGAATTGTTTGAATGGATTGCCCGTTATGAAAAATGGACAAACTGGGTTATGGACAGTTCGTACAGGGAAGTCTGCCTAAAAGAATGGGATCAATCGATTGTTTCTGGCAATGAAATGGCATGGGCATGGAATAAGGTCGCGAACTTCTTTAGAAAGCATCTTGTTTGCACTGAAGTACCCAGAAAAAACATTATTCCTGACTTAGAAAAATTGAGAAAACCAGACTGATGCCAACTCCATTTGGGAATAATCAAAATAAGGATGTTGCTTTAATTTCAAAGATTAAACATTGGGTGAGGGAATGTTTTGAATTGACCAAAAACGAAATCATTCTTGTAACAGAATTACAGTGTCATGAAAAAGGTTGTCCTCCGTTCGAAACGGTAATAGTTGTTTTTAGAGAAGGAATCGAAAAAGAACAATACAAATTTCATAAGCGACTGGATGAAATCAGTTTTGAGGATATTCAAATTTGCCAACACGATAGCCAAAACAGGGATTTTTATGAGTGCTAAACAAACAATTCAAACGGTACCCGTAACCGTGTTAACGGGATTTCTAGGGGCCGGCAAAACAACGTTACTGAATTATATATTGACTGAAAATCATGGCAAAAGAATCGCCGTTATTGAGAATGAATTCGGAGAAATCGGTATTGATAACGAATTAGTTATTAATGCCGAGGAAGAAATTTTTGAAATGAATAACGGTTGTATTTGTTGTTCTGTCCGTGGAGATCTTATTCGGATACTCGGTAATTTAATGAAACGTAGAGACAAGTTTGACTACATTTTGCTTGAGACTACGGGTTTGGCAGATCCAGGTCCAGTAGCCCAAACGTTTTTTTTGGACGACGAGATTGGAACCAAGCTATCCCTAGACGGTATCGTTACCGTTGTTGACGCAAAACACATCTACCCCAGACTTGCGGATAGTCGTGAAACCCGTGAACAAATTGCCTTTGCAGATGTCATTCTAATAAATAAAACAGATTTAGTTACGTCTAAAGAGCTCATTGCTTTAGAAATCAGACTACGAAAAATGAATGGAGCCGCAAAGATATTCCACACAAAAAATTCAAAGATTGATTTGGACCATATCTTGAATATCTCCGCTTTTGATTTGAAACGATCTTTGGAGATCAACCCAAGGTTTTTAGAGCCGGAATATCCTTTCGAATGGGGTGGAATTTTTGAACTCGACGCAGGCAATCACGAACTTAATCTTCAAGAAGGCCCAGATCCTGGAATGAAAGTATCTTTGCGACAGGTCCCGCAAACAAGTTTAGAAGAATTATCTCAAGTTATAGAACCAAACGTTCGAGTTTTTTCTGAAGATTTTGAAACTTTGTACTCTGGAGATGTCTTAAAGCCAAACGCTAGACTGTTCTATTTGGATCTCCAGTTTGGTCAATCTAAGTTCTCTATTCAAGTCCCCGAAAAGGGCTCTTACATATTATTCTCAGAACATATGCCGGAAGAATTTAACGCTGCTATAAAAAATGAAAATGGAGAAATTGTTCATCCTGAAATTTCACAAGAATTTAAACCTGACCACGAACATGACAATGAAATTTCTTCGATTGGCATAAGCCTGGCTGGAGATATTGATAAGGAAAAACTCCAAAAATGGTTAGGAGTCCTTATGCGGACCAAGGCTGTAGATATCTTTCGAATGAAAGGAATATTAAGTATCAAAGATCACCCCAATCGCTTTGTTTTCCAGGGAGTTCACATGTTCTTTGATGGTTATCCGGAAAAACCCTGGGGAGATAAAAAACGCGAAAACAATCTAATCATCATTGGTCGGGATTTGGACCGTGGTTCTTTTGAAGATGGAATTCGTTCATGCCTGAGCTAAGAAACTACCGATTATCGTGGGCGTGTTGTTCTTTAACAAAGAAATGAATGCTTCCCGTCCTTAAATAGAAGAGTTAAAAAAATGATGCTCAAGCAAAACCTGATTCAACAAGATGTATTAGACGAATACATTGTTGACCTTGACTGGTCTCCAAGTGCTAATTTTTTATCCGCTATTACCGGTAGCGGCCAGGTTGCTTTATTAAACATGGAATCCGATGCCCCCTGGAGAGAACTCGGTCGACATAAGCATGGTGTTAATTCTATGCAATGGCATCCCCACGAAAGATTATTAGCAAGTGGGGGACAAGACGGAAAACTCACTGTATGGGATATAGCTTCAATCAGCACTGCCTGGAATCAGGAAATTGGAAGCTGGATTGACCGTTTAAGTTGGAGTTCCATTGGCCATTTTCTAGCTTCTTCATCAGGAAAAAGTTTAAGCGTATGGAGTGTTTCGGGAAAACACGAACATATTTGGTGCGATCATGAGAGTTCTATTTCAGATATTGAATGGTCTCCCGATGGTCGTTTTATTGCTTCTACCGCCAAAGGTGGAATCACGATAAGAGGATATGGGAGTGTAAATTCAACTCAATTGCTGGAGTGGCATGGTTTCCCTATAAAGATGGCCTGGCAACCAAATGGAGAACATATTGCCATGGGAGATGAGGAAGCCATTCATTTTTGGAAAGTCGAAACTGGCGAGCATCAGCCTCTTTTCGGATACAAATCCAAAGTCTCTAATATGTCCTGGTGTTCAGGAAATAGATTTTTAGCGACCAGCGATAAAGAAGACCTGGTGATCTGGGATTGTTGTCCTCAAAATTCTGCAAAAGAAGAATTAAACGATTTAGCTTTTTTAGTTTCTCAAAACAGTTTAGTTGGTCCAGGCATTACAAAACCTATTTTGCTTAAACAGCATAGGGGTGACATCAATTCTCTGGTTTTCCAAAAAAATGGGGAATTGTTGGCTTCCGGAGATGAGAATGGAGAGGTACACATTTGGAATTTACAAAAATCGCAAATGCCTGTTGAAAGTATCGAGCTTGATTATCCTATTTCAAAAATCGCATGGTCTCCAGAAGGAAAACACATTGGGATAGGTGGAACAGATGGGACAGTCTCAATTTTTAATTTTGAAAAATAGACTTAATATTTATAAGGAAAATACAGTTGGAAATTTCATTACCTTATCCATTATTAGGTTTTACTGTATTTGTGACCATGTTAGGGGGTTGTTTTTCCACTTTCAAATCATGGGCTCCCAATAAGTTTGAATATTTTATTAATTTTTCAGCTGGAATATTTATTGGTGCTGTTTTATTCCATATGATCCCTGACGCAAATCCAATCTTAGGGTCACAAATGGTTTACCCGATCCTTATCGGATTTTTTTCCATATACGGGATAGAAAAAGCTCTAGGAAGTAGAGACTGCTCAACACAAGAATTGTTTTTTCAGAAAATGGGGATGTCGGCATTAATCGGAATTTCCTTCCATGGTTTTGTAGAAGGATTTGCAATGGGGGCTGCAACCTTGATGGATTTTGGGTTTGCCATCATTGCGGCGATTATTTTTCATAAGTTTCCAGCTGCAATGTTGCTAGGTACTCTTTTTATCAAAGCGGGGAAATATAATAAAAAAACCATAATTTCTATCGTTTTTATGTTCGCCCTAACCACACCGCTTGGGGTTTTGCTTTCTTTTTCCGTTTTTGGATCAATCGAAAAGTATTGGCTGGGAGTCGCTATTGCAGTATCTGCCGGAACTTTTATCTACTTGGCTTTTTTTGATCTGATGTTAATCGGTAACAAACAGAAAGGAAATAAAACCCTGAACATGATTTTAATCGGGTCTGGGGCATTGGCAATGTTTTTATTTCAAGGGTAATTTAAAAAAAACAATGTTGAACCAGCTTAAAAAAGTGGGGAAAGTATTCAATGAAGACAGCGCAAGCGATAACTGACAAGTTAGCTATAGGCTTATCACTAATGTGTGCCATCCATTGCCTTGTCATAACAAGCTTATTGGCATTGCTGCCCAGCATGGCTGCATTACCACTGGATAACGAGTACTTTCATATCTGGATGGTTGTTATCGTTATTCCTAGCAGTGCGTATGCCTTAACATTGGGTTGCAAACAGCACAAGCGCTATCAATTGCTGATTTTGGGTTCTATCGGTTTAACTCTGCTTGTCCTGGCGGTAGGTTTGGGAGAAGAGCGTATCGGTGAGGGTGGAGAAAAAATCCTGACTATTCTAGGGGCTGGTTTCGTTGCGGTTGGGCATTGGTTTAATTTCCGTCTTTGTCGCGCACAACAACATAGTGACTGTACTTCAACAAGTTAAAAACAAAGGGTAGCATAATGGAACGAGAATATTTTTTAGCTATAGAGAAACTTGCAGACAACAGCTCCCTGGCATTATCCGAAGTCATGGAGCAACTTGCATTCAATGAGCAGGGCTTGATTCCCGTAATCACCCAGGATGCAAAAACCAAAGCCATGTTGATGTTTGCCTGGATGAATAAAGAATCTCTCCAAAAAACGATTGCGACCAAACGCATGACTTACTGGTCACGAAGCCGTCAACAATTATGGGTAAAAGGTGAGACCAGTGGCCATGTGCAAAGGGTGGTCTCCATGTCATTCGATTGCGATGGCGATGCCATTCTCTGTCAAGTGGAGCAGCAGGGCGCACCCTGTCATACCGGCAGGGAGTCCTGTTTTTATTTAAACGTGGCAGCCGATAATCAACAGGTTATTGTTGATGGCGATCACGCGTAGTCATGGCAATCTCCTTAGTTAAGTTTAGGATGATCCCTTAGCATAATGGGTATTGCCGAAAAATATAGCCTCTCCTGTGGTTTGTCAATACCTGGGAAATTAACTTTTAGCTATAAGAGAATCTAATTCCTACAATTATTCAATTTCAAAATCCATGAAAATAGTGGGACTAAATTGGGAACAGAAGAAAAAATAACAAAGGGCCTGAAGCATAAAATGCCTCAAGCCCTTGCTATTACTGGCGGGGTCGACGGGACTCGAACCCGCGGCCTCCGGCGTGACAGGCCGGCGTTCTAACCAACTGAACTACGACCCCGCATATGTTAAATAAATGGTAGGCGGAACAGGGCTCGAACCTGTGACCCCCGGCTTGTAAGGCCGGTGCTCTCCCAGCTGAGCTACCCGCCCTCACTTCTTACTAAGAGCGGCGACCATTCTCTAATTAAGAGGAGTGGAGTATATAAACGAGCACCAACTCTGTCAAGCGATTTTGTTCACCTCCAAACTCACCCTAAAATATTGAACAGATTGATTTTAAAATGATTGACAGCTATCTCACCTCACTATAATATGGCTTTTAAGGTCTGGTAAAGAACTATCAGACCCTTCTGAAACTTTTCTGGTTCACCTGAATCACCCCGACTGTTTCACCATGATAGATAAAATCATGGCTTCTCTCGAGAGCCTCCCGACCGATGACTTGATTGCCCTTCGAAAAAACCTTGATGAGTTGATCCGATCAAAATTTGACGCTGATCTGGGGAAGAGAAAAGGAAAAAGGGCCAAGGTCAAAATCCCGGGAAATCTGGAAATCGAGCGCGAGAAAGAGTTTTTTTACAAGCTACATAAAATCACTATCAATGAGATGTCGATCAACGGTCTGGTTTTTTCTATCAAAGGAACTGTGATAGAGGGAGATATTATGAGGGTTTCTTTCAGGGTGCCTTCAACCGGAGAAAAAAAAATTATCGACTGCCAAGCCGTACGAGCTAAGGAAATAAAGCCCGGAACCATACCGGAGTATGAGGTAGCTTCTGTAGCAGTCAGCCAAGAAGCGGTTAAAAATTATAAAGACATGCTTAGAAAAAGAGGCCTATAGCCTGACTCAAAAACCATGACCCCATCCAACATCATTCTAGGACATCTAATTGATTTGATCGGAAACGTTGCCGATGCATATACCTGCGCCCTGTTCACTACAGAGTCGTCGGAAAAAGAGCTCGTTTTAAGCGAGTGTTTCACCCTTAGCCGTAATCTGGACAGAGGGGCAAAAATTGCCTTTGGCGAAGGCCCTATTGGCAAGGCAGCACAAACACGCAAGACTCAGTTAATAGAAAATTTAGACCAGAACACCCGCTTTCTCAGAATCTACAATAAAAATGAAGACCTCAAAAGTTTTATGGCTCTTCCAGTAATTTATGGGGACCAGGTTGCTGTATTGTCCATCGACACAAAGGAGCGATACCAGTTTTCAGTAAAATTGCAGAAAATATTATCCGAATTCACTCAACAGATAGCCTGGAATCTGGAAGCTAGCAGTCTTGAGCAATCGACAACGTTCGAACCTGTTTTTCAGGAAATCAATTCCTACTGCCGGTTACTCGCAGAATCACCGGATCGTTCATCAATTGCGGACAGGTTGACACAAATCCCGACTTCCCTGGTCCCCTGCCCAGCTATAGCTGTAACCTGGTTCGATGAAAACCTGACCGTGGGAAGAATCAGCGGACACAGGGGATTTGCGAATGACCTTTCGAACACCCAGGTACACCTTGGCAAAGGACTGGTAGGTTCTTGCGCTAAAAGCAGGTCTCCCCTTCTTTTACACATGCATGAAGGGCGCAAGTCCATTATATTCTCAGAAAACGAAAAGTCTGAAGATCTGCAATCTGCCGCCGCCATACCTATTCAACACAACGACACATTATATGGAGTCCTTCTAGCAGGCTCCGCAGAACCTGATGGAGTGAGCCACGCCGATTTAGACAAACTGGCGCTGATCGTTTCTGCCGCCGCCTCAGCCCTGTTTTGTTCAGATACCAAAGACCGCTGGACTTATGACAAGAATCTTGACCCTGTCACAGGAGTTCCCAATCATCGGTTTTTGACGGAATATCATCATGCATTAGCTGATGAGGTTTTCAAACCCAATAAATCCGTTTTTTTCCTCACTTTTAAAATCACCAACCTGGTAGAACTATATGAGATCCACGGTGTGGATCGTGGCGATACTTATCTGAAACAAGTAATGGCCTTGATCTCAAAAGTGGTCCCGTCCCCGAAATATGTTTTTCGCCTGTCAGACAACAGTTTCCTGATCCTTCTCATGGATCGCAAGGAAGAAGACATGGGTGTATCAAAATCAAAACTGAAGCATCTGTTTGAACACAACCCTCTTTATGTTGATGGGGTTTCCATCCAGGCCGAGTTTCAATGGGGGCTTTCAATCTATCCAGTTGAAGGTAAAGAACTGTTTAATCTCATCAATCTCTCACGTAACCGTCTAGCCCCGAAAACGAAAGCTATGGCATGATAAAAAATCTATTCAATAATATATTCAGTCTGTTCTCCACCGATCTGGCAATGGATCTGGGCACAGCAAACTCTCTCGTTTACATTACCGAAAAAGGAATCATCCTTAACGAGCCCTCCGTAGTTGCAGTAAATATTGACGACAATACAATTGAAGCCGTAGGGCTGGAAGCAAAAAAAATGTATGGACGCACCCACGGCCGCGTCAATACCATTCGACCTATGAAAGACGGTGTCATCGCTGACTTTGATATAACAAACCGGATGATCCAATACTTCATAAAAAAAGTATTGAGCCAGCACCGGTTTTTTAAACCGCGTATGGTTGTCGGCGTACCAACCTGTATCACGCAGGTAGAAAAAAAGGCAGTGATTGATGCATCCTTAATGGCTGGAATAAGAGAAGTCCATCTGGTAGAAGAACCCATGGCCGCCGCAATCGGCGTCGGCATTCCTGTACATCGACCTGAAGGAAACATGGTTATAGATATCGGGGGCGGTACTTCAGATGTAGCCGTTATTTCATTATCCGCAATTGCCTATGGTGAATCTGTGCGTGTTGCCGGCGATGAAATTGATGAATCCATAGTTCGCTATATGCGGCTCCAGCATCACCTTAACATCGGTGTTTTCGAAGGAGAGCGAGTCAAGAAGGAAATTGGCAGTGCGTTTCCTCAAGCGGGTTCCATGACAACCGAAGTCAGGGGATTGAATGTTAAAACCGGCGTCCCCATGTCCATCACCATAGGGGATGATGAAATCCGCGAAGCACTCAAAGAACCACTGACCAATATCACCACGGTCATCATGCGTGCTCTGGAAAAAATACCCCCTGAACTTTCCGCCGACATCCATTCTAACGGCATTTACCTGACCGGGGGCGGTGCACTTATTCGGGGACTGGACAAAATGATCGAAGAAAAAACCACCTTGAAAGTTTTTATCCCTGAAGACCCTCTTCTGAGTATCGTAAAGGGAGCTGGGGCCGTTCTTGATGATTTCCAAAATATGAAAAAAGTCTGTATCAATTAATTGGCTTACGGTAAAATTTTTTCTCTATCTCATTATCTTTTGAATTGCTATGAATAGTAGTCCCGTTTGCCAGGAGTGTAAAACTCCCGTGAGCACGGTTCCCACCGTGATGGAATATCAAGGGGAAGAAATATACCTGTTCGATCCAACAGTCTGTCAGTCCTGTCTGCGCAAATTATGCGAACGCTATTCCACCCAATGCGCAAATTGCGGGGGATGCATTCCCCCCTATTCCAATGTCGGTATTTTAAAGGGAAACTCCGGCCAAAAACAGCTCATCCACATGACCACCTCCTGCACCACACCGGGTTCCGCCTTCTATGGTTATTGGGGTAAAGGCGAAATAAAAGATTTCGTGGAAATCGAAGCCTGTTCCTAGCCCCGGTCAGCGACCGGTGGCAACGAGAATTGAGAAAAACCTGTTTAAGCCGAGACTGATCTATTCCAACCTAACGTTCTTACAACTGAATCCAGCGTCAAGCTGATGCCAGGTGGAGAAAATGATTGCGAAATCTGCACCAAGTCCGGTATGATCCCCTCCTACACAGAGAGAGAACGTGTTCAAGTCAGGCAAATTTTACTGATTTGGGTTCGATATATTTAACCTCGTCTCTGGACAACTAAAATTTCCTGGACGTCAACCATGCACAAAGTACATTTTGAGAGAGAGAACCGTACCATTCAGGTCGAGCCTGGAGAAAACCTTCGGTTAGCGGCTATCCGTAATAAATTCAGCATCTACGCCCATATACATAAAATCCTGAACTGTCGGGGGCGGGGTCTATGCACTGCCTGTACCGTGCAGATTGTTGCAGGAAACGTGGAGGACAGAAACGAGACCGAATCGGAAAAACTCGCTAAAAAGCCCGCAGACTTCCGCATGGCCTGCCAGATCTCGGTCAATGACGACCTGGTCGTAAAAACCCACCCCTGATGCAGTATTATATTGATCAAAACTATTTGACAACAAAAGCCAAACGGCACAGAATAACATATGTTCCCACTTGCTAAAGAACAATTGGACGAGATACATCGTCACGCAATTGAGGAATATCCATATGAATGTTGTGGAATCGTGATTGGAAAAGTGGGTCACAACGATCAAGACATTCTGTTCAGATGCACCAACATTCAAAACAAGCTCCATGAACAGGACCCCGAAACATTTGTCCGGGATGCCCGCACGGCATATAATATTGATCCTAAGGAGTTGATGAAAATATTAAAGGAAGTTGAGTCAAAACAACTTCCGATCAAGGTTTTCTATCATTCTCATCCCGAGCATGATGCTTATTTCTCCGAGGAAGATTCGAGGATGGCATTGTTTGACGGAGAACCTACTTATCCGGAAGCCAGTTATCTGGTGGTTTCTGTTTATGATAAAAAAATCCGGGCTCAGGCGATGTTTAGCTGGAACCCGGAAACAAAAACTTTTGAGCAAACACCGGACTAATTTCGGGGTTTGCTATCACAACATATTGGAGATTTATTTATGGCTCTGCTCATCACCGAAGATTGTGTGAACTGTGGCGTCTGTGAACCCGAATGCCCTAACGAAGCGATTTCCGAAGGGGATGATATTTTTGTTATCGAATGGGAGCGTTGTACAGAATGTATAGGCTGGTATGAAGAACCACAATGCGTGGAAGTCTGCCCTGTCGACTGCATCCCTAAAGATCCTGAACATGTTGAAACTGAAGAGGAACTGCTGGAAAAAAAAGAAGCACTCGTAAACGGCGGCTAACCGGCCAACGGCCGGTGGCGACGTGCAATGACTTTATTTTGCTGGCAATTAGTTTACTCGGCTTAACAAGCTTGCTTGATTATTCCCTAAGCAAGGGGTAGCAGCTTAAAGAAAAGGGATCTCATGAGAGAAGAAGTTGAAGAGGTGCTGGAGAGTGTGCGGCCCATGCTCATACAGGATGGGGGTAACGTAGAACTGGTTGACATTGAAGACGGCGTGGTAAAAGTCCGGCTTGTGGGAGCCTGTGTTTCGTGCTCCAGTTCCACCATGACCCTGAAAATGGGGATTGAAAAAGCATTGAAAAAAGCTATCCCAATGGTACGTTGCGTCGAAGCGGTGGAATAATTACTCTTCTTTACGACCTGGCAAAACACCCCACAACATTTGAGGTATATATTGAATTTCGTTCCCCGACTTTTTCCAGCCAGGATAACGCGAACATGGTCTTAGGAAAAAAATCTATATTATTTTACTGCCTGGTTTCTGCTTTCGTTTTATTACCTCTTTTTTCGACACCGGTTTTTGCAGAACCAGAAGAATTCATCCCCGCACCTGACTTCACTCTCAAATCCCTCAAAGGGGAAGAAATAAGCCTCAGTCAGCATAGAGGGAAGTATGTGCTGGTTAATTTCTGGGCAACGTGGTGTGGACCCTGCAAAATGGAAATGCCCGCTCTGGAAACCCTGCACCAACGATTTAAGACAAAAAACTTTTCCCTGCTTGCTATCTCAAACGATATGTTTGGCGCAAAAATTGTCGAGCCTTTTGTCAAAGCCAACAATCTTACCTTTCCTATACTTCTTGACCAGCAATTACAAGCCAGCAACAAATTCGGTGTTGTCAGCCTGCCCACCACTTTTATGATCGACCCAAAAGGCAATATCATCGGTGAACTAAGAGGTGCGGAAGACTGGGTCAGTCCTGACAATCTCCTGTATTTCGAAAATCTTTTGTCAAACTGAACCTATAGTCCATGACCGATACCCTGCCCCTTAAAAGCCTGACTCATGCCAGTTTTGCAAAAGTGGTTGTCCTGTTCTTTATACTTATATCAAGCCCTTATGAAGGATGGGCCCAATCCGAGCACGACCTTTCCCTGGAAGGGGACATGGTTTATATACCTCCTGGCCCATTCATATTTGGAACCGATAAAAAAGATGAATCGGCCGATGCACTTTCTATGGGCATCCCAAAACCCTGGTACGCGGATGAAACCCCACAACAAAAAATTTTTCTTAAAGGATTCTATATTGACCGATATGAGGTCACCTATAAACGTTACAAAAAATATATTGATGACCTGGATGCTGTTCCCCCTGAAAACTGGGAAGGCAAAAATTTTCCAGAAGGTAAAGATAACGAACCGGTAACACACGTTACCTGGTATGACGCCGCAAACTTCTGCCAATGGGCAAAAAAAGAATTACCTTCAGAAAAGCTATGGGAGCGTGCCGCAAGAGGGAAGGAGGGGCATGAGTATCCATGGGGAAATACCTTCCAGAAAAACATGGCAAACCTTTCAGGCAAACCAGGCAGTAAAAGCAAGCCGGTCGCGGTGGGTTCCTTTCCAAAAGGCGTAAGCCCCGAAGGAGTCCATGACCTGATAGGAAATGTATGGGAATGGGTGAATGACGATTACCAGCCTTACAAGGGAAGCACCTATCAGAGTGAATATTTCCAATCTGGCTACAAAGTTCTGCGCGGCCATTCTGCCAGTGACATTGGGCATTTTCCCGGAGCCTTGTATGAACAGGCCATCAAGATGTTTGCACGCAGTGGTTACCGGCAATACTCCTATGCCGATGAACCGGCGAAGGATGTCGGGTTCCGGTGCTCCAGTAAAACCCAGCCCACTGCTTTAAAAAAAGGGACAACTGCTTTTTCAACGAAAAGCTCACCATCTCTGTCAACGCCTGCTTCTCAAAAAGAACAACCAAAGGCTGCAAAGCCTGAATCACTGAATCCATTTCAACCCAAACCTAATCTGCCGGACTCTGGAATCGTTGCCCTGACCTTTCTGGCGTTTATAGCGGGGGTCTTCAGTTTCCTGTCTCCCTGCACATTGCCGATTCTTCCCGCTTATTTTGCTGTGACCGCCCAATCCGACCGGGCGCGTATGGGGCTCATGTCCCTGGCTTTCTTTTTCGGACTGGCATCCCTGTTTGTAGCGATGGGGGCCTCGGCCAGCGCATTGGGCCAAATCCTCAGGAATTATATGTTCCAGATCACCCAGGCCGGCGGGATCATCGTGGGAATTTTTGGAATCATGACCCTATTTGGAAAAGGGTTTTCGGGCGCATCCTTTCAAGGCAAACCCGCATCAACTTTTATAGGTTATTTTTTATTTGGAGCAACCTTCGCATTGGGCTGGACTCCCTGCGTTGGGCCTATCCTATCCAGTATTCTCATGCTGGCGGCTTCGGAAAAAACCGTTGCACAGGGCATGCTCCTGCTGTTCTTTTACGCGGTCGGACTTGGGCTTCCTCTTATAATCGTAGCTACAATGTGTGGCAACCTTCCAAAAGATGGAATGTTCTGGACCCTGCTTCGAGGTAAAGGGTGGGACATCACTGTAGCCGGAAAAACAATTTTTCTGCATACCACCAACCTGTTCAGCGGCATTTTACTGATTGCCCTGGGTATTATACTGGCAACAGGATATATGACTTATATTAACAGCCTTATCCCTATAGAGGTTCAGCTCTGGTTCAGCGAGTTCGAGGAAACTGTTTTACACTGGTTTTTATAAGTGAAGCGATAAGTCGTTGAATACCCGATTCGTTATTTGCTAGAATGCAAGCTGGTAATTTCATCAGGAGCGGATATGAACTGGCTTCCAAAATTCCTCATCTTTTTATTTATGGCCCTTCCGGCTTGTTCAGGGGTAGACTCTGTCACTAAAAAACGCTGGAGTAACTCAGAAAATACTATTTCAATCGTAGATATGACATCGAAAGATTTTCGTCTCATGGACGCAGGCTCCAGGCTTCAAGGAGAAATTGAAGAAAACCTTTCAATGACAGGTTATGTTCTGGCCGGAAAAAATGCCCGCTATCATTTAAAATATAAAGTTATGGAGTTCGATGAAGGCAACCGGATGGCTCGAATAGCTACCATGGGGATGTCCGATTCCGCAAAAGCAAAACTCCGGGTCAAAGCCGCCCTTTATGATAGAGGAGATATGGTGGGTGCCTGGGAAGTCGACTCCTGGGTTTCCGGTGGCGTCACTGGAGGTTCCGAAGATCACCTTTATGAATCAATCGCTAAAGAAATCGCCGACCACCTGAGAGGCGACTATTAAAAAACTTCCTTCACACATCTTTAGCGCAACGAAATCCAATAAAATTCAGCTTCTCTTCAGGGTCCATCCAATTACGGAACCATGCAGGCGAAAACTTTATAGTTAAATGCGTCTGTAACAAACCTCCACGCAGTACTTTAAAATTTTCACCCTCAGCCTGCCACTCTGACTTGTAATCATCCGTCACCCATTCCCAGACATTATGACCCATTCCATAGACACCGTAAGGGCTGATCCACTCCGGTCTCTTTTCCACAGGCTCCGGCATAAAACCTGAGAACCCGTTATTCGGGTGGTCGGTAAAAATTTTCCATGGCCACTTGCGGCCATCTGTACCCCGCGCCGCTTTTTCCCATTCTATTTCATCAGGCAAACGTTTTCCCCCTGCCTGGCAAAAAGACTCCGCCTCGGCATAGGTTATAAATGTCACGGGCCTAAGGGCATTTTTCGGATTGTAGGTATGCTCCGGTCTGAGTTTTTTATAAGCCTCGTGGCTCACCTCAAACCTGTCAATCAGGTATGCGTTAGACTGTACCAACCTGCCTCTCTTAGTTTCAGATGGTTCCCCCATGATGAATTCCCCGGCAGGGATATAGACCATCCCTTCAGGAACAGTGATTCCAGCAGGCACCTCTACAGAAATCTGTTTCACACTGTGGGAGTCGCAGGAAGAGAGAAAAATTAAGAAAAGAAAAAGGCGGATCATGAGGAAGACCTTTGTAACGATTTCAATTGAACCACTGCCCTATCTCCCTTCTCAGAGGGAGTTGAGAATGAGTGCTTTGAGCCGAGATAACTATTTGTCAGCCAATATACGCTATGGCAGTTTGCCCCGCT
>WAHY01000001.1:238388-266673 GCA_009873635.1 Nitrospinota bacterium | reverse complement strand
GGCAGGGGCTTCTTGTCATAATCCAATGGGTGATCAATACCGGGCTGGATAGTCCCATCAACAGAATAAGGCCCATTGTTCGACCAATAATTGCGCTTGCGGGAATCAAGAAATTTGATACTGGTTATGTATTTGATGTTTTTATAACCATACTTGTAAGGGATAATTAGCCGTAGTGGGAATCCATGATCCCGGCTCAACGGTTGACCGTCCATACGTAATACAAACAAGACACGAGGCCGAAGCAGTTCTTCCAAAGCAAAACTTTCGTAATAGGAATCGGCAGATTGAATATAAACATATTTCGCCGATGGGTCGGGCTGGACCTTTTCCAGTAATTCATCAAAGCGGAACCCTTCCCACCTGGCCTTGGCAGACCAGCATTCAACACACTTAAGCCGTGAAACCTGGGAGTACATTTTAAATCCAAACAGGTCCTCATAAGCAAGACCGAAGGGATTTTTAACCATACCCCCTAACGCCAATCCCCAGTTTTGCATATCCACTCCAAGAAAGGGATTGGCACTTCGAATATGAAAACCAGGAATGTCCCGGTTTTGGACATATCGTTTGGGAATATTTTTGTCGTTGCGAAAATCGTCAGCCCATCCTGTTTTTCCAGGTATCAAGGATGACAAAGTGGTTAAAGAAAAAATCTTCAGGAAATTTCTGCGATCAAATTTAAAAGGGTCCATAGTTATCCCCTAATCAACGCAAGCCCAAAACATCCTGCATATCGTAAACAGCGTTGGGTTGGTTCAGAATCCATTGAGCGGCACGAACAGAACCTCTGGCAAAAGTTTCCCGGCTCTGTGCACGGTGAAACACTTCAAAGTTTTCTCCCATGCCGCCAAACAAAACCCGATGTTCACCGATGATATCCCCCGCACGCAAAGTGTGAATACCGATTTCTTTCGGAGTACGCACGGCAATACCTTTTCTTCCATAAACGCCAACCTCTTCGAGATTTCTTCCCAAAGAATCGGCAACAATTTCTGAAATACGCACCGCCGTTCCGCTTGGCGCATCCTTTTTAAATTTATGGTGCGCTTCAACAATTTCTACATCATAGGCGTCACCCAGCACCTTCGCAGCATCTGCAACCAGCTTGAACAATACATTAACCCCAATGCTCATGTTGGGAGCCACCACGCAAGGAATAGTTTTACCAATCTGCTCAATTTCATCACGCTGTTCCGGAGAAAACCCGGTGGTGCCTACCACCACAGCTTTGCCTTTTTCGGCACAGACTTTCAAAGTCTCCATGCTTGATTCGGGCGTGGTGAAATCAATCACAGAATCACAGGTTGCAAGAGCAGCAGCCAGGTCATCAGAAACAGCAACACCTTTATTGCCAATACCAGCAACTTCTCCAATATCCCTCCCAATATCAGGGCTTCCTGACTGCTCGGTCCCCCCACCCAGTTCAACGCCTTCTGTGTCTTCAATGCATCCGGCTATGGTCTTCCCCATGCGTCCGGCAATACCTATAACAAGAATTTTTGTCAATGTTCTACCTCCTGGCGGAGAACCGCCGCTTGAAACCAGCATTGTGTTAACCAGCAAAGTTTCCTCAGTCTCAAATTTCTATTATGCAATTTATAGTAACGCATAAGATTTGAGCACAGTTTGCAATTGCGACAGATGTTCCTTTGAAGGAGCGCACAAGGGCGGGCGGAACTCGTTTTCGATTCTGCCCATAAGAGCCAAGGCTGTTTTAACAGGAATGGGGTTTGTCTCAATGAACATGATATCGCTCAACTTCAACAACTCATAATGTATGGCATTTGCCATTTCCATATTTCCTTCCAGAGCGGCCTTGCACATATTGGCACACTTGTCAGGAACCAGGTTAGCCGTTACCGAGATGGCTCCCTTGCCACCTATAGCCATCATCGGCCATGTCAACGCGTCTTCTCCAGAAATCACTTCAAAATCCGGACCGCAGGAAGCTATGATCTCGCTGACTTGCACCAGAGAACCAGAAGCTTCTTTGATTCCGACAATATTTTTGAGTGCGCTCAGACGCGCAACGGTGCCCGAAGACATATTTATGGAAGTACGGCTGGGTACGTTGTAAAGAACGATGGGCAGATCTGTCTCATTGGCCACTGAAGAAAAATGCTGGAACAAACCTTCCTGAGTCGGTTTATTGTAATAAGGAGTGATCAACAAGGCCCCATCCGCGCCGATTTTCTGAGCGCGCTGGGTTAACTCCACGGCTTCATGAGTAGAATTTGAGCCAGTACCTGCCAAAACGGGAATCCGCTCTTTACAAGTGTCGACAGCAATTTTAATGACCTCTTCATGCTCAGCGTGGTCCAAAGTGGCCGACTCGCCGGTAGTTCCACAGGGCACGATACCATTCGTCCCATTTTCAATATGAAACTCAATCAACCCACTAAGAGCAGGGGCATCCACTTTTCCGTTTTTAAACGGAGTCACTATAGCAACATACGATCCTTCAAACATTGGAACCAGAATTATGGGTTAATATTCTACAAGCGTACCTTCAAAAGCTATACGGGCAGGACCTTCCAGATAAACATCACCATTATCCGTTTCAAAGTCGACTTTCAAAATGTCTCCTCCCCGGGTTTCAACTTCTACCGGAGGCTGAACCATTTTTTTATAATAAGATAACAGTGCCGAGGCGACCACACCGGTTCCGCAGGCAAGCGTTTCATCTTCCACACCGCGTTCGTAAGTGCGGATTTTAAGAGCACGGTCACCGACCTTTTCCACAAAATCAACATTGGTCCCCGCTGGAGCAAATGCTTCGTGGAAGCGGATGCCATGCCCCGCCTCCTTGACATTCACGTCTTCGATATTATCAGAGTAAACAATTGCGTGAGGAACACCGGTATTGAGACTATCTACCTGGTATTGCGTACCATTCAGAGCGACAGGGATATCCTGCTGTAAGTTTTCCGGCTGAGTGAGCTTGACTCTAATATTGCCATCACTGACTTCCGCGCCAATAATTCCGGCAATGGTTTCAAGCGTCAGTTTTGCAGGGGCTATTTTCTTTTCCACCGCATAGCGTGCCACACAACGGCCGCCATTACCGCACATCTCGGCAGAGGAACCGTCTTCGTTATAAAAATCCCATTTAATATCGGCCTTGTCCGAGTTTTCGACAAAAATCACCCCATCTGCACCGATGGACATTTTACGGTCACACACACGCCGGACAAAATCACGCTTTTTATCGTCATCCATCACCGGTACCCGGTTATCAATGATGATGAAATCGTTGCCACTGCCACTCATTTTTGTAAATTGAATCGCCATATCAAAACTTACCTTTTGAAAATTGTTTCTTTTAAGATGTCCACGAGCCGCCAAAGGTTGCAAGAACAACTTATAAGGGTGAGGAGATTCTAACACACCACCCACTGGCGTTCCAGCGTCACGCTGGTTACGCCGAGATTATTATTTTTCGCCCAGCGGGTATTATAAGTTGGCAGCGAGGCCTGCCCCGCTATACTTTCCAGCCTCTGTCAGTGCTGAGTTTCAGCAGTGCGGGCAGGAAGGTGACAGAGGCAACAAGACAGTTAAACACTCCCAGTGTCAACACCAGGCCAAGGCTATACACACCATAATGGTCCGCCACCATCATGCTGCCAAATCCGATCATTGTGGTGAGAGAACTGAGCAGGACAGCCAGACCGGTGCTTTTCCCCAATACACTGGAGTTCTTATCTTCTTCCTCCCTGTAACGGTGGGTGATGTGGATACCATTGACCACGCCTATTCCAAGTATGAGTGGCAGGATGACGAGGTTGGCCATGTTGAGCTTCAAACCGATCAATTCCATAATACCTACCGTCCAAATGGAACCTGCCATTACAGGAAGGAGAACGAAAAAAACCGTGCGTAAATTCCGGAACAGGAAAGACACGTAAATGATGATCGCGGTCATGGCATAGATTCCGCCATTGACATAACCTTCTGTCATCAACCGGGTGGACTCAAACATATGGACGGCTGTTCCGGTTACATCTGGGTCTACCGACCTGAGGTCATTTAGATATTTTTTTCTCTCATCCTGGTCCCAGACATCGACACTGGGAAAAATATGAGCGACAAATTTTCCCTTTTGCGAAATATATCGTTTTTTTAATTCTTCAGGAATTTCATTGAGTTTCACAAGTTTCGCACTGGCGTTGACTTTGAGTTCATCCATAAGGTTGCGATAGTCGGTAAAAAGCAATTGAGAAAAATTTTCGAGCCTTTGTTTTGCCAGGTCGGGCTCCACCTTCTGGCTCTGTTCCCGAAAATTTTTAACAAGGTCTCCCGCCACCTTAACCTGGCTGAGTTCATCCCCTTCCCTGCCTTGCAGTTTGAACTGGATACGTTTAAGTGTTTTATTCAATGCTTTCCATGAGAAGTCCGCATCTTCCGGTTCCACTTCAAGATCGTTTAAAAGGGGTGCAAGTTTTTCCCTGACAAAGACTGCGTTTTCTTCCTGATGTTTTGGTATTACTGCTGAGACGCTCTCTACCCGCGCCACTGTAGGCAATGCCTTGAGCTGGTCCTCTTTTTCCTGAATTTCCTCCAGAGAGTCAGCCAGTATAGCCGCAGACCAGGCCGAACGCCCGGCACTTTCAAGAATTTTCATTTCATATTGAACCGCCTCGGTTCCCTTAGCTTGCAGGTTAAGAAGATTGTAGTCAAACCGCAGGTCTTTTAACGCAAGTGATGAAATGAGAACCAGAATAATACACAAGCCGATGATGAAATAATAATGATCGAATATTTTATCGATGATTCCACTTTGTTCTACAGCCGCTGTTTTTTTATTTGTATAACTCGTCTTTCTCCATGTTTCTTCCAGCGTGATCAATGCGGGGAGAACCAATAGCATTGCAACCATACAAAAGAGAATTCCCCATCCTGCTATCCAGCCCAGTTCAACAATACCTGTGAAGTCGGTCAACACCATGGCCCCAAACGCCATAGCGGTTGTGATGGCACCGGAAAAATTTCCTTTTCCAGTTCCCTGCAGGGTTTTTTGCAGTGCCGTAAGAATTTCGTTGCCCTGTTCACGTTCCTCTTTAAAACGCTCAAGTATATGTATTCCAAAATCAATTCCTAAGCCAATCAGTATTGTGGTAAATACTACGGAAAGAATATTTAAATGGCCTATGGTCAGGGTGGTGAATCCCATGGTCCAACTTAAACCGAGCAGAAGGCAAAACACTGCCAAAAGAGGTTTAACCACACCCTGGTAGGCAACGATAAAAAGCAGGGCAACTCCTGCCAATGCAATTTTTGATGCGATTTCAACATCGGACTGGGTGGTCACCATTTCATCGCTTGATATCACATCTTCACCCGTTAGTCCTACGGTTACATCTGGAAAGTCTTTGCGGGTTTCAGAGATTAGCTGGCGGGCCTTTTCCACTGCATCCTTGTAACCGGTAAAACTGGTTTCGTCATCGTTGGGCACCACAAGAATAAAAAGCAGGTCCCCATTTTTTGAGACCATATAACCTTGTTCCCGTAAAGATTCTTCGCCACCTTTGAACAGGGACTGCCAGGGAGAGCGATAACTTGTTTCACCCATTAGAAATCGGTTCATTTCCTCAAGGAGCCTGACCAACAGGTTGAGGTCGCCCTCATCTTCTTTTTTTTTCTCTTCCTCTTCTCCCAGGAAATCACTGAGAAGAGAGTCAACCATGCCAGAACTGATTTCAGCGTTAATGCTGGCTAAAAGAGGGTGAAGTCCGGGAGAACTGTTTACAGACTCCAGAAAGTCCTGATGGTCTTCAAGCTTGCTTGTCAGCGTTTCCAATTCACCCCGGTCGAGATAAAGCATAAATCTGGAACGGAAGTAACTGGTATCAATTTTATGGACTACCTTTGAGAATAATTGTGGTTGGGTCAGTAGTTTCTTTTGCAATGCTTCGGCAAATCCGGCCATATCTGCATTTGTTTTTCCTTCCACGACAACGACCATGCCGTCCAGGTCTTCAAATTGCTCACGATAGTTTTCATATCGTTCGACATAAGCCAGGCCTTTTGCAACAAGATCACCACGTCCTGTTTTGAAAGTGAGTTTTTGGGCGGTCACCCACAAAGCCAGTACAGCAAGTAGAAGAGATGAGAAAACAACAAGAAGTGAATGCCGGTGGGCAAATCGTTCAATCGCAGATAAAAAACGGGTGAGAAAACCGGATGTCATGGGAGTTTTTTCAACCACCAGGCTTGAGGCCGACGGGCTTTTTTTGGCAGATAACCGGTTTTGTCGACCAGCGGAGACTCTGCGTTAGAAACGCACGCCAAAGGTTATTACGTGGGCATTGAGTCCGATATTAGGAAATTGAATTCCGGCGTTTGACACATGAAAGAGCCTGTAGTTGATTGAATAGGCACCCTTCTCCTTGAAGTACTCTATTCCCGCTCCAGCATGCAGCAGGAACTGAAACTCACTGCCTAACTCTCTCTCGGCTTCATCTTTCCAGTCCGTCATGGAAAAACCCGTACCGAGTAGAATATTCGGTGCCCATCTTCGTTTTGGACTAAGAAATTTATATTGGGCCATGAGTGGCGACCAACCGACCAGATATCCATTAGATCTATCAGAAACAGCGATACCGCCTTCCATATGGTAGAACCAGGCCCCTTGATACCAGCTGTCTTTAGCGATCACCCCTGTCAAATTGCGTTGCCAGTTCGGAAAAAAGAAACCGAAACCCAGATCAGTACGGTTTGGACCGGGAGGGAGATCAAAAGTCCAACCCCAGCCTACCTCTGCTCCGAAATCAGAATTCCCTTTTGAGAACCTTTGTGAAAAATTGTCAGCATTCACATTCGTCACATTGAACATCAAGAAGAACCCAAGAACAAAGGCCGAACGCAATATTAATTTCATATCCTATTGTTTCCTAAAGTTAAAAACTATTTACAAAAACTCAAACTAAAGGCTGGATTTTAGCATAAAAGCAATGATTTTCAGACCATTATTTACATTTGTCTTCAATCCCGTTTGTGTTATAATCGGCGTTTTCTCAAATAAATAAAGGGATTTTCGCTATGATGGGAATAGGTTTTCCAGAACTAATGATCATTTTGGTCATTATCATGATTATCTTCGGGGCTGGTAAGCTTCCGGAAATTGGCAGTGCTTTCGGTAACAGCATTCGGAATTTCAAGAAGTCCATGAAAGAAGCCGAAGAGAACGCAGAAGAAGAAGTGGCTGCTGAAGAGGCGGCAAAAGAAGTAACTGAAGGAGAAAGCGATAAGCCTGAGTCTGCCGAGAACCCTGTAGCCTCTACCACAGAACAGGAAACCAAATAAGCAACCCACCTTTCACCCATCCAGAGGGTATGTTTTATACAAAGATTCGCATTTAGACGAATCGCTTTGTATTTCAAAGCATCTTAAAAATACTGGAATAAAAGGGGAAACTGCAAATCCCGTAATGTTTCTATAAGGAGTATCCTGTTTCCAGTAGAAAATAAACCGGATTTGCTTTTTATGTCCTTTACCCAGCAAAAAGAAAATAAAGAACTTGAAGAAGCTCTAGTCAAGGATTTTCAAGCTGGAAACCTTGAGGCCTACGACAAAATAGCTGAGCTTTATCAAAAGAAAGTGTACGCGCTAAGTTTCAACCTGATGCGTAACCAAATGGATGCACAGGACGTGACTCAGGAGGTTCTCCTGACCTTGTTCAAGAAGATCCATATGTTTCAGGGCAAATCGGCATTTTCGAGTTGGGTTTACCGTATTACCCTTAATGCCAGCTATATGAAACTTAGAAGCAAGAAAAAGGAGCCCAATATATCGATTGACGAATTATTACCGTCTTTCAATAACGCCGGGTTTCAGCAGGAAAAAATTCAGGACTGGTCTGAAAATACCGAGTCTTTATTGTTTACTAATGAAACACGTGAAATCATCAATAAAGCTGTTGGACAATTGCCTGAAAAAGAAAAAGTGGTTTTCTTGCTGCGAGATGTAGAAGGCCTTTCTACCGAAAAGGTGAGCGAAGTATTGGACCTTACTATTCCAGCAGTTAAATCGAGACTACACCGAGCTCGATTGTTTTTGAGGAAAAAACTATCAGGTTATTTTGAGGAATACCATTCCCAAAAGGGGGAAACATGATCTGTTGTAAAGAATGCATTGATTTTCTATACGATTATATTGAAGGTTCGCTGGACGAGGACACCAGCAAATCTCTTGAGGAACATTTTGAAGAATGCCCCCCTTGTATCGCCTTTTTGAATACTTATAAATCTACAACCAAAATTTGTCGTGATACCTTGAATCAAATTGAAATTCCTGATGAAGTTCGCCTAACTCTGCAAGATTTTTTAAAAAAAAATAAAGAGCAGCATAAAAAGAGCTAGCATTATCTCCATAATAAAATCCCCGAAGGGATTTGAGTGGGATTTCAAGCTTACTATACATTGACAAACCTTTCTGGTTTATCTATATTTTTTAAATAGCTTCTGATTTTTCACTTCAAACCTGATAGAATCGCTTTTTCTGATAACCCTCTCTCGAGGCAAGGATATGGTTGAAATGAAAGTTGAGGGCCTGACGTTGGATCCTCTTACCAACATGCCCATCATTATTTTGAAAGATTCAACCGGCGCCAGGGCTCTCCCTATATGGGTAGGTTATTTTGAAGCCAACGCAATCGCCTTGGAGATAGAAAAGATCTCTACTCCGCGACCCATGACGCATGATTTACTCAAGAGCCTGATTCAAAATATGAAGGCTGAAGTCAACCACATCCTCGTCAATGAGCTAAAAGATAATACCTTTTACGCTGTAATTTCACTTGTATGTGGTGATATCACTCTCGCTATAGACTCCCGCCCCTCAGATGCTATCGCTCTGGCACTGAGAACCAAGTCACCTATTTTTGTTGAAGAGAAAGTGATTGAAGCCGCTAAAAGTCTGGACCTCCCTGATCCGGAAAAAACTAAAACGGATGATGACACGCAATGGAAAAACTGGCTGGATAATATAAAACCAGAGGACTTCGGCAAGCTTTGATACTGTCCAGGCATGGGGTCAAATAGCAAAGACCAAAGAACGTTTATCAGAAATTTGAAGGCATTACTCAGTTCTACCGGTTATTGCACAATACAGAGTGGATGCCGAAACATTTTTCCTGCTCGTTTCCCCATTCCTCAGCTGTTCATCTTTTCCAATATTAAAGTTGGAGTTTATTCCCGGCATCATCATTAAACACATTATTCAAGTGGAAAAGCTGTGAAAAACATCAGGTTATTTTGCAAACCAAGGCCTTCCTCTGTTGACCCCAAAATCGTCAACAAATTGATGAGCTGGCTGCAAGAGAGAGACTGCAAACTTTTTATGGATCAGGATGCCGCAGATTTGATCGGCGAAACAGCAACCTGTTCTTACGAAGAAATTCCCGACGCTTCTGAACTTATCATTGTTCTCGGTGGAGACGGCACCTTACTCAATGCAGCTCGCATCGCTCATTCGCATGGGGTGCCTATTCTAGGGGTCAACCTTGGAAGTCTGGGTTTCTTAACAGAAACAACACTTGAGGACCTCTACCCTACCCTTCAAAGCACCCTGAATGGAGAATGTGAAATAGAGCACCGGATGTTACTGAATGCCTCGCTCTGGCGAGATGGTAAGAAGATACAAAGCTTTAATGTTTTAAACGATATTGTTATCAATAAAGGTGCTTTGGCCAGAATCGTAAACCTTACGGTACTGGTCAATGACCAACCCATGACTTCATACCGGGCTGACGGTTTGATCATTGCCACACCAACAGGCTCTACGGCTTATTCTCTTTCTGCAGGAGGACCCATCATTCACCCAAGCATGCACGCCCTGGTACTGAGCCCAATTTGCCCCTTTGTCCTGACAAACAGATCCATTGTGATTCCCGATACTTCCAGGATCAAAGTTCAACTGGCCAAGCGACATGAAGACGAGGATGTCCGGATTACATTGGATGGGCAGATGGGTTGCGATATGAAATCTGGAGATATTCTTGAGGTCGAAAAAGCAGAAATTTCAATAAAACTGATACAAGCTCCTGGAAAAAACTATTATCAAACTCTGAGAACCAAACTCCACTGGGGAGGCACGACAGAAAGTTAACCTTTTGAATACTTTCAAACGCAACTCCTCGGTTGACTCCAGTTATGAATCAAAATATCGTTTCCTGCGGTCACAAAATTAATATTGGAACCCGTGTGGTTTTATGGAACGAAGGCTTTTCCTGTCCCAATAAAAGAGGGAGGTCCAGTTGCTCTCATCATGATCCCAAGCTCAATGACGCCCCAACAAGAAAAGATTCAGCCTACAGGATCCAGAACCCTGAATTGGCATACAAGGAATTAACACAGCGAGTTCATCAGCTTGTTCTCCATTACGATGCCTGTTACTCCTCCTACCACTGCCATAAATTGATGTTGGAAAGTTCTTTTAAGGGGAGCCATTTCTACCTGGATCTTGACGGAACCATTTATCAAACCTGTGACTTGTACTGGAAAACCAATACTGCTCCTGCGGATGACCGACAAGGGAATGAAAGAGCTATCCACGTGGAGATGGCAAACCTTTCATGGGAAGCCCTGGCAAAAGAATGCGAATGGCTACCTTCCAAAAAGGATAAATACCAAAAAATAAATGGACAATGGGTGCTTAAATTACCCAATGACTACAGCAGGAAAATCAAGACACCTGGATTCAAGGCTATTCCCTCACGTGCTTACGGTTCAAGAGGATACTTCAGCAAAAAAATCAATGGCCGCGTGGTTCGCATGTGGGATTTTACAGAAGAACAGTATCAGGCTTTGATCAAACTTTGTACTGGCATCAACCTTCTCCTTCCCAGGGTGAAACTGCAGGTTCCCTTCGATAAGAATACCCGTCGCTATCCGCTTGACAGGTTAAAAAACTACTCCAGGTTTTCAGGCATACTTGGCCATTCGCATGTGCAAAAAGGCACCAATGGAATGGAGTGCAAATATGATCCGGGTTCGGCTTTCAATTGGGCTCGACTGAAAAAAGCCTTCAACTCGAATTGAGACCAGGTCAAAAGCTGTCGAACTGAGTTTTAGGTTGACCTTTGGTCTTGTTTGGGAGAAGCTTGATAGATTCCAAAAAATATTGTAAGAAACATATGATGACTAAACCCGTATTTATTCGTTTTTTGATTGCCTTTGCGATCATTTTACTACCTCATTTGGCTAATGCCGAAACATGGTATGTAAAAAAATCGTCAACGAAACTTCAAGCCAAAGCTTCGGCAAGGTCAAAAGTGTTGGGCAAGCTTTCCAAGGGGACTCCTGTTAAAATAAAAGGCAAATCCGGAAAGTTTTTCGAGGTTTCTACTGGAGGAAAAACGGGATGGATTTTCAGGTTCAAGCTTACCAAAAAAGCACCGGCAGGCGGACAAGGTGATGGAGACGTATTGGCGGCATTAGGTGGAGAACAGAAAATGTCAGCGAGAGAGTCTGCTTCTGGTTCAAGTATAAGAGGTTTAAGTCCTATTTCAGAACAACATGCCCGCAAAAAAGGCGCCACAGAAGAAAGTATCCAGGCTGTAAAAAATATGGAAAGTTTTAAAGTGCGTCCAGAAGAACTGGACCGGTTTCTTGAAGAAGGTAAACTGGGTGAGTATTCCCAATAATAATCTGTCATGTTTTTAAAGAATTTAAAAATTTTCAAGATTGGTTTTATCTGTATCGGGCTTTTAGGCCTTTTGGCATGGGGAAAGCCGTCCTATTCTTTCAATCTGAATGGCATTTTGAAAGAAGTGGAAAAGTCTACGCGCCCCAAACCTGAGCCAAAAGAAGAGGAATTGAATATCAAGACTAAGGAACCAGATCAACCACGACAACAAAATACAAGTGGTGGTGGAATGATTGGTCTAGGGCAATCACTGGGTCTTTTTGATAAAAAAACTTCCAAGATTCTCAAACAGAGTGTGAATACCCTTCAAGCTCTTCAACCAATTGCTTTTGAAGAGGAAAAGGCAATAGGCGGGAGACTGGCTGTTGAAGTGTTCAACAGATATGGAGGTCCCTATAACGACCCTGAACTGGTCCGCTATATAAATTTAGTAGGAAGGGCCGTTGCGGATGTTTCCAATCGCCCGGATATTGATTATCACTTCGCGATTTTAAATACCGAATATCCTAATGCTTTCGCAACTCCTGGAGGTTACGTTTTTGTGAGCATAGGATTATTAAGGATGATTGAAAACGAGGCCCAGCTGGCCGGCGTCCTGGCGCATGAAGTAGCTCATATAAGCCAAAAACATGCCCTGAAGACATTGGAACGAAGCAGGAGCTTGCAGGGGGTCAGTGCCCTCACACTAACAGTGATGGATGAAAACCCCGGCATGTTCGATAAATTAATTGATGAGGTATCAAATGTCCTGTTCACCAAAGGTCTGGACAAAAACCTTGAGTTTGAAGCAGACAAGTACGGGCGGGAGTTTGCTTACAGAATGGGCTATTACCCCGGTGGACTGCAAAGTTTTATTCTAAAACTGGGCAAAAGCAGGGCTGGTAACAAGTCTATATTTATGAGCACTCACCCCTCAGCGGGAGAACGTTATAATATATTGAAAAAAACCTGGCGGCGTTATAAAAAAACCGCCCTCTATCCCGTTTTAGAGAAAAGACTCCTCGCAGCTATAAAAAGGCCTGACACACCATGAAGCAGAATTCCATATTTCGTGACGAACTTCCCGGAGAAAAAAAGAGCATCATCAATCTTCTAATGACTGGTTACATCGTTGTTATATCCTGCCTGGGATATGCAGCATTCTTTCTTTACATCCAACTGGGTCAGATTGAAAGAATAGTAGGAACTATGGACACTAAGAATCTTGCGCCTGATCAAATGGAATTACTGAAAACCAGGGTTATACGAAGTGCCGGGCAGTTAAAAAACGAGATGATCGGAATGGCTATTGTTGGAAGCCTGGTGTCAGTTATTGGTGGATTTTACACCGTCAGCATGATTATAAAACCGTTAAAAAAGCTGGTAACCTTTGCGGAAGAGCGAGGAACAACTGAACTTCCCGAAATGAAATCTAACACTGAAATTAAACAGCTGGCGACTGCAATCACTAAATTAACAGAAAATATAAATCAGAATGACACTGAGGAAAAAGAGCAGTCGAAAATCCCTTCCTAAAAAAATCAATAGTCAGTATAGTCCCTCACCTCCCTGCTCAATTCATCTTTAAATTGAAATATCTCTCTCTTCGGAATACCTATCTCTTCTAAAAGCAGGATGAAGTATTTAAAGCTTAGAACTTGTTTTAAACGAAGCACGGTCTCCTGAACTTTGCCTGAAGAGCTTGTAACGGGCACCAGGTTATCACAAAGCAACTCAACAGGAAGGGGTTCATTGGAGATCTGGGCAACAAGGGTTGCAACTTTGGGAATTTCCAAATCCTTACGATAAACTTCCCGGTTTTCCATCTCCATTTTTACGTATTTCACACATTTTTCATGCAAGATGAGTCTTTGTTTCCAGGGCTCCGTTTTTTTCCATTTATCAAAACGGACTTTAACCGGCTGGCTTATTTTCAATTTATTTATTTCATCTATACGGGTCTGGTATTTTTCCTGAAAGGATTTCCGAACATCGATCCTGTTCAACAATTCATCATCATAATATTTTTCATGGAACTTCTTATCCTTAGTACTCTTTTTTCTCCACTTTTCATATCGCAGGGTGATCACTTCCAGGTAGGTCATGGTATCAATTTCATGATATAGACGTTTCGTCTCGTTAATATGTAAAGATTTGGCCTCTTCAACCATTTTTGCGTATTTTTCGGGATGTTTCTTTTCCAGCTCAGCCAGCACTGGTTTGAATTCTTCCCAGCGAAGGTTAGCCTGCCATCCGCCAAAAACTATCGCTCCAAATATCATCCACCTGATGATCTTTCTTATGGTTCTTTTCATAATTGATTCGACCCGTCTGGAGATTGATATGCTGTCCAATTTGCTTGATTACATTGGACCAGGCCTCCATAACTTATCGGCATTGGTGAGAAACTGTTTAGCTTTGGACTATAAGAGTTTAGTCTACAACAATACTACCAAGAAAGGGCAGGAACTGTCAGGGTGCTTCAGTGATTGTAGAAATGGGGAAATTTTAATGCTTGAAATGCCGGATACCGGTAAATACCATAGCTATATTATGTTCGTCAGCCGCTTGTAGTACTTCTTCATCTCGAATGGATCCACCAGGAGAAATAATTGCAGTGATCCCATGTTTAGCAGCCTTGTCAATAGAGTCACGAAATGGGAAAAATGCATCCGATGCCATTACAGCACCCTCCAATGGCTTGCATGCTTTCTCGACAGCCAGACGGGCAGAGTCAACCCGGCTCATTTGACCGGCTCCAATACCAAGAATTTCCTGATCTTTGGCATAAATAATTGCATTGGACTTAACATGTTTGGCTACAATCCAGGCAAACTTCATATCCTCCATTTCACTGGCTTCTGGCGCTCTTTTGCTGACAACTTTCAGCTGATCCTCAATATAGGTCAACGAGTCTTGACTTTGGACCAACAAGCCACCTCCAATTCGCTTCATATCGAATTTTTCAGAAGCAGTTGTATCGCCTGGTTCAGGCATTTGCATAAGTCGCACGTTCTTTTTTGTTGCAAACAATTTTAAAGCATCAGGCTCAAAACCGGGTGCAACAACAGCCTCAACAAAATTTTTGGTGATTTCTTCCGCAGTCCTGGCTGTTACTACCCGGTTGAATCCAAGTATTCCTCCAAATGCCGACGTAGGATCTACCTCACGAGCAACGATAAATGTTTTTAACTGGTCTTCACCCTGTGCCACTCCACAAGGGTTGGTGTGCTTAATAATAGCTACCGCACCCTTGTCAAATTCCCTGACCAACTCCCAAGCCGCATTCAAATCTATAAAGTTGTTGAAAGAGAGTTCTTTGCCTTGAAGTTGCCGGGCAGAAGCAATTTCTGTCGGTAAGACAGAGCTTTCTTTATATAAAGCTGCTGTTTGGTGAGGGTTTTCCCCGTATCTTAATTCCTGAACTTTCTCAAACGGCTGATTCAAGAGAGGAGGATAAACCGCCTCTTCCTGCCATTGTCCGGTTAAGTATTTAGATATCAGTGAGTCATAGCGGGCTGTGTGCGCAAACGCATCCCGGCATAGCCGCCTTCGAGTTTCAAGTGAAACTTCTCCGGATTTTATCTCCTTTAAAACCTGATCGTATTCAGAGGGGTTAACAACGACAACAACATCTTTTGAGTTTTTAGCGGCAGATCGGACCATCGCAGGGCCACCAATATCAATATTCTCTATTGCATCTTCTAGAGTACAATCCTTTCTCGCTACCGTTTGCTCAAATGGGTATAGGTTTATTACAACCAGGTCGATAGGCCGGATTCCATGATCTTCCATCGCTTTTACATGTTCGGGCATATCTCTGCGAGCCAGAATCCCGCCATGTACCCTGGGATGCAGTGTCTTGATCCTGCCATCCATCATTTCCGGAAAACCCGTATAGTCGGATACTTGTATTACAGGAATTCCTCCCTTACGCAACAAGTCTGCGGTGCCACCGGTAGAGAGTATTTCAATGCCTGATTTCTGAAGCTCAACAGCAAACTCCAAAATACCGGTCTTATCCGACACACTTATTAATGCCCTTTCAATGGGTTTCATCAAAATAGAAAAACGTTAAGTTTATTGAGGTAGTTTTCTCTTAGGTGCGGGAGACTTGGAAATCAAAAAACTCGGAGTCAACGCACTTATCAGTTTCAATATCCAGACTGGAAAAGATCCATAGGATTCCCAAAGGGCAGGTTCTTCTTTCTGTGGTTGGGAAGTAGTTTTTTTTGGATCGGTCATCTCTCACCTCTCCTTAATTTGTTAATAGTTTCTGGATACAAATGAAGTGCGAAGTCTACACTTTTTCGGGCAATTTTAAAATAAAAATCCGCTCCTGTGAGCCATCGTAGTAAATAACAATAACTTGTGAGACGAAAATCCAACCTTTGGGACCAAGATAGATATTGCTAATTGATCGTACGATGAGTGATGGACAAACCCTGGGTGAATTTCCAGTCAATCGGTTTGGTCAGATCCAGTCTTCCGAACTGATTTTCCAGGTTTTTGGTACATTCCTGGAGTAAGCTCTGCAAACACTTTTTGTCGAAGTCCGTCCAGGCCATGGGCGCTTTCAACAATTCCTGCTCAAAGGAGGCAATCAGTTCATCGTTGCATAATTTTGCCTCATCCTGAAAAATACCCGGTAAAAAGATCAATTCTAAAAAACTCTTTGCCGCTACTTCCGGAAGTGGGTCACAGGAAATCTTTTTGAATAGAACATATTGCGCCAGAGCTGTGGTAACCAACGACAGTAAGTTCATTGATTCGTGAACATCATCACTAATCTCTTTCAAAGATATAAATGTGGATTCTCTCAACCCCAACCCTTGCCGGGCAAAACGGGAGTAAAATTTCCATCTGACTAAAAATTCATTCACGACTTCGATATCACTCAGAGATTGCAGATCACGCCAAATGAAAGATTCCTGGCTTTTTTCAACAACCTGCGGAAATCTGAAAACCAGCGCTCCCAGCCGTTCTTTTTCTGCATCCGAAATAAAATGCTCTATATAGGATCCATTCTCATTAATAAAAGTACTTGCCGTCGATCTAATCTGCCTCAATTGTTCATAGCCCACCTGAAATAATGACTGCATCCAAACCTGATTCAACAAGGACGCTCCTTTTTGCAGATCTCTTTCGGCCCCCAGTTCCAGACCCATGTTGATATAGCCAAGCGCTTTCCTCATGGCCCGCTCTCGAACATCTTTTGAGGATAGTTCGTACCCATCCGCAACAATTACTTTATTGGACAAACACACCAGTTCCCAAAGCATCGTTTCATGGCGCTGTTCATTTTCCACCATACCAAGGCATTGAGTGAAAAACAGTGATTCATCTAATTGAGCAAGGGGGTATCTGGGGGAGAGATTCAGTCTGCTCGAAGGAAAGTCTTCAAGTGACGGCAACTTTAACTTTAAAGTTTCAGGGTCTAACCTACTGTAAACTCCCATTGCTTCTTGAAATTCAGGGATCCCCCTTTCACCAGTGCGGACCATTCTCCATTGATAAGCTTTCTCCAATGTAGGAGTGATTGGATACCAAATGACAGCTTCCAACAGGTTATAAAACAGAGTTTGGTCTTTTTCATAAAGTAAAAGCAGGAGTTTCCTTATTTCTTTATTGCTTTCGACTTTAAAATAAATGTCATACACCCCATCAGGAGAGAAATGTTCAAGACCCTCCACTCCTTCATAGGCATCTGTCATCTCATCCTTTTTAAAGACCAATAATAAAGCCTGAAGGAGCATCACCTTTTGATCAAAATCTTCTCCTGAAAACCATTCCAAAGTTTCAGGGTCTTGACATTGATCCAGCAATATAATCCAATCCATTGCTTGTCTGGGTTGAAATTTATCTCCCTGCCACCACTCCAGATCAAAGACATATTGCAATTGATCTGGAGAAACCATGGAAACAACCAAAAGGGAATCTTCCCTATCTAAATGTTTGATCAAATTATAAACTTCTTCCACAGGCAGGGACTGGGTCACCTCAACAGCCATTTCAGAAAGCATTAACAGTTTATGTTGCAAATCAGGAGCAAGCCCCATAATACATCTTGCCTGACCCTCAACCGACATATCAGACAAAATATCTTCTACCTTACGCGGTTGTGAGTTTACCCACTCCACAGGAAATGGCAGACCCGAACCTGTGTGCAGACTTGCTTTATCGATCATGATTCTTAAACCAGTTAAATATTCAAACTTTATGGGAGCAACATGATGGTTGTAAGGATTCTTCCGGTCTTTCCTTCACGTCGATAAGAAAACAGGTTTCGACTTGAACAACAAGTGCAATGATCCATAGAAAAAATATTTTCAGACAAAAGCCCTGCCTTAATACCTTCCACTTTATTCACTGCTATCAAATCCAAAAAATAATTTCCTTTCAAACCAACCTCGAACAATCCTTTTTCATATGGATACAAATCTTTGAAAGGTTGAATACAATCTTCACCCACTTCATAGCAACAACCTCCAATCGAAGGCCCAATTCCCATCACCAATTCAGCAGGTCGAGATCCATATACCCGCCCCATCTCCCTAACCACCTTTAAAACAATGCTTTGAGCAGACCCTCTTCGTCCTGAATGGATAGCACCTATAACCTTCAAACGAGGATCATAAACCAAAACGGGCAGACAATCTGCAGTAAAAATTCCAATGGGATTGCCGGGAATATGAGTTAACAAAGCATCGGCTGAAATTTTTCTGACCTCATTAAAAGTTAAGTCAGGGTCATCCAGTAAAAAAATATTATCGCCATGAACTTGATTAACACAAAAAAGGTTCTGGTTTTCTATCCCCAATGATTTTAAAAACAAATTCAAATGCGAATCAGATTTTCCAGTTTGATCATTGCTTTGAAAAGAAAACTCCTCAATTTCTCCTTGATCATTTTTGAAACACCGCGGACTAACGGCGTGAGTTAATTCGGGAAACTTTTCGAACTGGTCAAATTTTAACTTTTCAAGCAATGTACTCATAAAAATATTACAATTTTTTTTAACTTGCCTAAAGCAATCATCAATCAATTCAAGTATACCCGCAATAGTCTAAAAAAACCAAACATGGCTTTTCCCCCTTTATTGGCGTGGGTTTTATCGATGCAACAATAAATCAAAGATTACAATCCAGCGCATTAATTTCCCACAGTCACTTATCAACACTCTCGAAACATTAAATTTCATTAATATTCGCTTGACATCAAACGTGTATCGCATAAAATGATAAACGGTATTTGGGCGCTGAAACGAATACCGCATGATGTAAGAAAGGAGATCTTGATGGCAACCAAGAAAAAAGCAGCTAAGAAAAAAGCTACTAAGAAGAAAGCTGCAAAGAAAAAAGTAACAAAGAAAAAAGTAACAAAGAAAAAAGCAACAAAGAAAAAAGCAACTAAGAAAAAAGCAACAAAGAAAAAAGCAACTAAGAAAAAAGCAACTAAGAAAAAAGCAACAAAGAAAAAAGCTACTAAGAAAAAAGCAACAAAGAAAAAAGCAACAAAGAAAAAAGCAACAAAGAAAAAAGCTACTAAGAAAAAAGCTAAAGCTAAAAAAAGATAAACAGATTTGTTTGATTTTTTTATTAGCCTACGCTGAATGTAGCAGACACACTCTCAATTCATTTTCGAACGTATTAACCCATATCGTTTCAGCGCCCAACCAATCCCCCCCTCAACCCCTTGTTATATTTGAATTTATCAGTGTATTTTGAAGCAGGCTGACTTTAGATAGAACGCCTCCGGGAAAGTTACCGGGTGGTCCAGGGCATGCCCTGTTTTAAAAATTTCCTCATATTTCTTTCCTGCAGAACGAATTCCAAGACAAGCAGCATCATAAAACTCATTGGCTTTCACATGCCTTGTGCAAGAAGCCGCATATAAAATTTCTGATGTAAGCTGGGCTCCGGCTTTAATTAACCTGACATAAGCCTCCAGAGCCTGGGCTTTTTGTTTCTTGCTTCTGGCAAAAGCGGGTGGGTCTAAAACTACTAAATCAAAACTAAGGTTCTCGGATTTCATTCTAGCCAGTATTTGGAAGGCATCACCTGCTTCCTGCAAAAGTCTTGGAGGTGAAAATGATTGATCCGGAAAATTTAATTTCAAATTCCGTTTAGAATTTTCTAACGCCTGAGGGCTACTGTCTATTTCCACGACCGACTTGCACCCGCCGGCGAAGGCATACACTGAAAAACCGCCTGTATAACTAAAAACATTTAACACGGAGCGGTCTTTCGCCATTTTATGAATTTTAAACCGGTTTTCTCTCTGATCCAGAAAAAAGCCAGTTTTCTGACCTTCTACAACATCGGCTATGAACTTCAATCCATTTTCCTTAAACTCAATCCAGCTCGACTCCTTACTCCCATATAAAAACTGTCCATCCTGATAAACTAATTTTGATCCACATGATTTGGAAATGTTCTTGGCTAAACGTAAGACCAGTTTCTTGCTGTTAAATTCCTTGCAAAACAGTTCACTCAGAAGTTCCAAAAATGGAAACCAACTGGTGGTATATAGTTTAATAACCAAGGCATCTTCATAACGATCCAATACAAGCCCTGGGAAACCATCATTTTCCCCATTTATCACTCGATAGCCTGTTGTTCCCTGAGATTCCAGAGGCTCTCTCATTGCTTTTGCAGACAATAAGCGCTCCTGAAAAAAATCAGCATTAATCTCCCTGGGTTTTCCCAAAACCATTACTCTAAAGCATAGGTCAGAGCGTGGGTCCCATAAGCCTAAGGCCAAAAACCTGTTATTGTGATCGTATATGATCCCCAGGTTTTCCGACTTTTCTTCGGGAACTTGGTTCTGCACTTGATATTTGAAAACCCAGGGACAGCCTTTTCGTATTTTTCCTTGTAATGTTTTAGATATCTGAATCTTAATCATTCACGACTGTTAAAATCAGGTTGAGGAAAGCCTTGTTTATCTTAAGGCATAGAACTTAAATGCCTAATCATATTATTTAAAGGGTTTCATATGTGGAAGGGTATCCAGAATCTTAATTTGCCGGACCTGAACATGTTTAGGTTTAGGTCTTATAGACCAATGTCTGGGATTTGGCAACACTGCCGCCATCCATGCAGACTCAACAGGAGAAAGAGTTTTTGATGAATGCCGGAAATAGGTTTGGGCTGCTTTTTCACAGCCAAATATACCATCTCCCCATTCAATCACATTTAAATAAACCTCCAGGATCCTTTGCTTACTCCAAAAAAACTCAATCAGCACTGTAAAATAACTTTCCAGCAATTTTCGGAGCCAGGTCCTAGTTTGCCACAAGAATACATTACGAGCTGTTTGCATAGTAATTGTGCTGGCACCCACTTTTCGGTCTGTTGTAAGGTTGGTCTGAATCGCATATTCGATAGCCAACCAGTCGAATCCATGATGGTTAAAGAATTTCTGATCCTCAGCTGCCAAAACCGCTTTAATGATATTCGGGGAAACCTGGTCAATTGACTGCCAATCGTCCAGATACAGGGGAAATTTCTTCGGTGTATCACTTTCGAACCAGCGGACCCACATTAAAGGTGTTGAGGGTGGGTTCACATATCTGTAAAACAAAACTGGAACCAGGGTGAGAGCAACAAAACAAAGGAAAAAATCAAAACAAATCTTCCAGATCCGAATTTTGATTGATTTTTTGCCCCGTTTTCGTTTTTTTGCCACAGAACAACCTCCACATATCGAGCTTAAGACAGGACCTGATGTCTTAATTTAACTCAAAGTCCGACAAAAAAATCAGCTTTTCTTTATTGCGGAGTTATAGAGGCTGACCTTTTTCAGAAAAGCATTAAGGTGTTCCTGAGGAATTCTTCTTACGTAGCTTTTATGGTACTTGGACGTGAATGGGCTATAGACTCTTTTTTTATTCTTTCGGTTCTGGATCTCATAGTGCAGGTGAGGAGCAAATGTTCTTCCCGTATTTCCAGATTCAGCAATCTGCTGACCCGCCTTAATCGTCTGACCTCGTTTAACTTTGACCCTGCTTAAATGTAAATACAGGGTTTTTATACCAAGTTTGGGGTGATCAATTTCAATACAATAACCGTTGGCTCTAACATTCCAATTAGTGCGAGTGACCTTTCCAGCAAACCCTGAATAAACAGGTGTCCCTTCCTCTGCCTTAAAGTCTGTCCCAGAGTGTCCTCCTGAACCTTTACGAAAATCTCCAGGCAAGGAAGTGATTTCTATATATTCTCTGATTGGACTCTGGGCTTCCACAATACGCTGGGCAATTTCATTTCCTTCTTTATCAAAATAGCCTCCATTGCCTTTGTCAAACCCATCGTAATAATACGCTTCAAATGTTTTACCAAATCGTTTGCTTGCATAGGAAAGCTTGAGGATTTTAAATTGCTCGGGTCCATCAAGCTGCTGGTACACCACATCCAGCGAATCACCATTTCTCATGCTTTTTTTGATATCCATAAACCAGGCCATCAGACGTCCAATATGTGCGGAAAGCGCGGCACATCCATTCTCACGGGTTATTTCTCTACAGACACTATAATTTAATGAATTTCTTATTTTAAAGTTTAGCGACTGAATATTTTTGCCACCAGGTGTTCTTTCAGCAGAAGTCGTGAATGATACCGGCTTGATTGTAGCTGCTGCAAAAGATTGCGGAAATTGTTTTGGTAACTCATTTTCAGGTTCTGCAGCCTCAGGTTGGGATTCTTCACCCTTAGACTGGAATGAAATTTCGGCATTCTGTGGCAAGGACGCAACAGCAACATTATTATCCTGATCAAAAAAAAGAAGAAAGACATTCAAACCCACAGAAACCATAAAGAGAAAAATAAACCCCAAACGAAACTTATTTTTCTTTTGAATGTTCTGGTCTTGAAGTGAGGATGGGGGAATGTACATGTTCTTTCCTTCGGTTAAATGATAAAGTAGAGCTTTAAAATTAGATTTTTGAAAACTGTTGCTAAAAAAGGCATACTAACTTGTAACAACAAGCCCATTATATAAGACAATGTCAATAAATTCAATAAGTTCTGAGATTGCCCCTGCTGTATTTCAACCGGAAATTTTTTTTCTTGAAGAAGGCATCGAAGAATATCCCCTGGCAAAGGATATCCTTTCCAGGCACCCCGGCATACCCAGAAAAACTTTTCGGGACATTTCCACACTCACTGATGAGATAAAGCCTTCTTCGTACGATGTGTTTGGAGAAGGAAAAAAAAGTTTGGCATTAACCCGTTTTAAGGGATCTTTCTTGAAGAAGTGTCCGGGTGTCAGTCCTGGTATGGTGTGCTGTAATTATTATGTTGTGAATTTATCAAAAAACTGCATTTACGATTGTTCCTATTGCTTCTTGCAGGATTTCCTGGGAAACAACCCCATGCAAGTCGCTTATGTGAATGTTGAAGATCTACTTGGCGAACTTGAGGAGGTGTTCACACAATATCCTGATCGTAATTTTAGAGTAGGCACAGGAGAATTGACCGACAGCCTTGCTTTGGACTCGATCATTCCCTATACAAAACACCTTCTCCCATTTTTCAACCGACAAACAAATGCTGTGCTGGAGTTAAAGACCAAATCAGACCAAATCACAAACCTTTTAAACCATTCTGATCCAACGAATATTATTGTTTCCTGGTCGTTAAATCCTCAAACCATTACAGAAAGAGAAGAAAAAGGCACCCCGAGTTTAATCCAACGCCTTGAGGCAGCCAGGGCTTGTTTGGAAAAAGGGTACCGTATCGGATTCCACTTTGATCCTATAATTTTGATACCGGGATGGGAAGAAGCCTACAAACAAATGATTGATATTATATGCGACACAATACCTGTCAACAAATTGGAGTGGATCAGTTTGGGAAGCTTTCGATACCGCCCCTCTTTAAAATCGGTCATCAAAGATCGCCATCCAGAAACCAGGCTGTTCACCAGTGAACACTTGCCAAGCAAAGATGGCAAGTTTCGCTATCTTCGGCCATTAAGAAACCAGGCCTACGAAAAAATTCGCGGATTTCTTACAGCCCGTTCAAAAGAATTAAATATTTATCTTTGTATGGAAACACGAGAAATTTGGGAAGATGTTACGGGAAAAACTCCAAGAAGCGATAAAAAACTCGACCAGTTTTTTGACCTTTGAACAAATAGCTTACAGACGCATGGGCATAACGATGCTTTTATACTGATCGTCATCGGTAACGGTAAAAAGGCAGGAGTGGTTTTGATCTTTCAGATTCAGGGTCACTGAATCACCCTCAACGACATTAAGGATTTCCAGAACATATTTTGCGTTAAGACCGATGGAGACTTCTTCACCCTCGTACTCAATGGGCATTTCCTCGTGGGCGGCTCCTAAATCTGTATTATCAGAAACCAGAGTCAGGTTTCCTTTCTGAATTTCAAAGCGCACCATTTTAGACTTTTCATCTGCCAGCAGGGCCACTCGTTTTAAGGCATGGGTCAATCCATCCCTCTCAGCTTTGGCTTTCAATTGGTTATCTGAAGGAATTACCTGACGATAATTAGGAAATTTTCCATCTATTTTTCGGGATACAATCACCTGCTGACCACAGATAAATGCCAAGTGATTATCCTGTGATGAAAATCCAAATGTCGCACCTTCGTCTTCCATCAGTTTTAATAACTCAGATAAAGCTTTCTTGGGCAACAGGAAACTCAAGACTTCGCCCTTTGAAGCGTTAGATTTAACCGGTCGTGAAATCATTGCCAATCGGTGACCGTCAGTGCCCACCAGATTCGCGCTATCACCTTCAGCTTCCAGCAACAAGCCATTTAACGCCTGCCGTGTTTCGTCGGGAGAAACAGCAAAAAAAGTTTTTCGAATCATTTCCTTTAAAATTTTGCTGTCAAACTCCAGTAACGGCTTATCACTGTATTCAGGCAATGGGGGGAAGTCTTCAGGGGGAAGGCCAGGCAAACGAAATTTTGATTTTCCGCATTTTAAGGTAATCCAGTTATTCTCTTCCTTTTTCAGATAGATTTCTTCGTCAGGAAGCTCCCGGATAATATCGAAAAGCTTTCTCGCGTTGAGAGTCACGGCACCGGGAGCGCTTACATTCGCCTCATAATGACCCAGAGTTCCTATTTCCAAATCTGTGGCACGAATGCAAATGCTGTCTTTATCAGCCGAAAGATGCAAATGAGAAAGAATGGGCATCGCCCCTTTCGGCTCAACAATCCCCTGAACTTTATGAACACCGTTCAGAAGGACATCACGACTTATCCTGACTTCCATAACACTCCTTTAAAGTAATGCCTACATAAGGCATGAGGATTTTTAGCACAATTGCAAAAAGCTGTCAAAGAGAAATGACAATCACAAAATCACCCGGTTTTTAAACAAAAATTCTCTTTTACACGACCCATGAATAAAAAATTTTAGCCGTAAACCCTGAACCCCAACGACAAAAAAATACTGAAAAAGCGAATCCTAATAAGGAAAAAAGTATAAAAAAGAAACGGCATATAAATGTAGCTTTCTTAGAATTCCCTTAACCTGTGATATTCTTGCAATAATTTGGGCTGAAGATAATTTCATAAAACAGACTGGTCATTGGCAATTTCAAAACAATACTATGAAGGTGCCCAAAAATTAAGCGATGGAAAATAATGCTGAAATAGAAAGCTTTCGACAGTTATCCGATGAAAGCCCTTATCCCGTTCTTCGTATTTATAAAGATGGACAACTGCTTTACTTCAATCGGGCAAGTATCCCGCTATTAACAATAGCGGATGGCGATTCAGATTACACTCTTTCTCCAGAGTTAAGGCAGTTGACTCAAGATGGATTTGAACATCAGACGAGTAAAATGCTGGAGTTGGAATATTCCGGACGTATCTTTTCTATCACCCTCATTCCTTGTATCGAACAAGATTACGCAAATGTATATGGCCATGATGTTTCGACCAGGAAAATCATGGAGGACTACCTGATTGAGCAAAACAAAATTTTAGGCAGTCTTGTAACGGGAAAACCCTTACAAGAAATTTTGGATGGTTTGAGCAGAAGTGTAGAAAAACACAGCTCCGGGTTGATGAATTCTATTCTCATAATGCATCAATCAAAAAGATTTCTTCGCTATGGTTCTGCGCCCAGCCTTCCCAAAGATTACCTGGAAAAAACGAAGAAGGTTCATGCGGCACCGCTGCCTTCCTGAAGGAAATGGTTGTCGTTGAGGATATTGCTCATGATCCCAGATGGGAAAAGTATAAGGCTGTTCCCTTAAAGTTTGGGCTGAGAGCCTGCTGGTCAGCACCCATTCTGGATTGTGAAGGTGAAGTATTGGGCACCTTCGCCAGTTATTACACCGAGCCACGCAAGCCGACTTCAGAAGAAATTAAGCTTATTAAAACCTCCGCCAATTTTGCGGCTCTTGCTATACAAAATTACAATGCCCAAAATGAATTAAAGAATTATGCGGAAGAACTCAAGAGAAGCAACAACGATCTCAGAGATTTCACCCAAATTGCCTCGCATGATTTACAGGAACCTTTGAGAAAAATTTCTATATTCAGCGATCGTCTTAAGTCCTCTAAAGCTTATCTAAATGAACAGCAACTGGACGATCTTGACAAAATGAGGAATGCCGCCGAAAGAATGCAGACGCTGATTGATGATCTGCTTCAATTTTCCCAGATAAATTCTACAGGGAAACCCTTCCGGAAAGTGGATCTTGAAGAAATTGCCAGCGAAGTCATTGAGGATCTGGAAGTTCAGATTAATGAAACCCGGGGAGAAGTCAAACAGGCTGACCTGCCTACTATTGAAGCTGACCCTTTTCAAATGCGTCAACTATTTCAAAACCTGATTGGAAATGCTTTGAAATATCACCAACCCAAAACACCTCCTGTTATTTTCCTGAGCAGCGAGTCCATTAAAAACGGATCATATAGTATCTCTGTGCAGGACAACGGTATAGGGTTGGACACAAAGTTTTCGGAAAAAATATTCATACCCCTTGAAAGACTTCATGGAAGAAATTCTTACGACGGTTCAGGAATTGGCCTGGCTATCTGCAAGAAAATAGTATCCCGCCACAATGGGAAAATATCTGTCACAAGCAAAATAGGAGAAGGAAGCAAGTTCACAATCATTCTGCCCAAAAGGCAACCCACCTCCTCCTGAACTTTAAAAAAGATCAACTCCCTTTTTTCGCTATTTTTGCCCAGGTATCACGCAGGGTTACAGTCCGATTAAAAACCGGTTTTCCAGGAGAAGAACTCACAGCATCCACAGAAAAATAACCAAGCCTTAAAAACTGAAACCGGTCACCCCCTGCCGCATCCTTTAAAAAGGGTTCAATAAATCCTTGAGCAATTTCCAGAGAATCAGGGTTCACACTTGCCGCCAATTCAGGGCATTGTTTTTCGTCTGCGGGGTTTTCATTAATAAAAAGATGGCTGTATAACCTCACTTCAGCCGGCTCAGCATGGGCGGCTGAGAGCCAATGCAGTGTACCTTTTACTTTCCTGCCTTCCATGGAAGAGCCACTTTTTGTTTCCGGATCATAACTGCAGCGCAGTTCCAGCACCTCTCCTGTATTTTCATCCTTGACCACCCGCTCACATTTGATGATGTAAGCATGCTTCAAACGCACTTCTCTTCCGGGAGCAAGTCTGAAATATTTTTTGGGAGGATCTTCCATAAAGTCATCCTGCTCAATGTATAGAACCCGGGAAAAAGGAATTTTGCGCGATCCGGCATCGGGGTCTTCAGGATTATTCTCAGCGGTGAGTTCTTCCACCTGATCTTCCGGATAATTCTCAATCACCACTTTCAGAGGTCTGACCACCGCCATCACTCGTGGCGAAGTTTTGTTTAAATCTTCCCGGACACAATGTTCCAACAATGCAAAGTCTATCGTGCTGTTACTTTTAGCGACCCCAATCCGCTCACAAAAATCACGAATCGCCTCGGGAGGATACCCCCTGCGGCGCATTCCTGACAACGTGGGCATACGCGGGTCGTCCCATCCGCTAACATGGTGCTCCTTTACCAACTGTAATAGCTTGCGTTTGCTCAACACTGTATAACTCAGGTTAAGCCGTGCAAATTCTATTTGTTGAGGACGATAAATATCTAGCTCATTGAGGAACCAGTCATAAAGAGGACGGTGATCTTCAAATTCCAGAGTACAAATTGAGTGGGTGATTTGCTCCAGCGAGTCCGATTGACCGTGAGCAAAATCATACATGGGGTAAATACACCATTTGTTTCCTGTTCTGTGATGCGTTGCCTTTAAAACCCGGTACAGAACGGGATCGCGCATATTCAGGTTTCCTGAAGCCATATCAATTTTAGCTCTCAATACGACTTCACCTTCCTCAAATTCTCCGGCACGCATCTTCTCGAACAAGTTCAGGTTCTCTTCCACCGACCTGTCTCGGTGCGGACTGTTCTGCCCCGGCTCAGTGAGCGTACCCCGGAATTCACGAATTTGATCCGGATTCAGAGAATCCACATATGCTTTACCTTTTTTTATCAACCGTATTGCATATTCGTAAAGCTGGTTAAAGTATTCGGAGGAATAATACAACCGATCCTCCCAGTCAAAACCCAGCCACCGCACATCTTCCATAATGGACTTTACATATTCTTCCTCTTCCTTGATGGGGTTGGTATCATCGAATCGAAGATTACATTTCCCTG
>WAHY01000001.1:236558-238288 GCA_009873635.1 Nitrospinota bacterium | reverse complement strand
GAGGAATAATACAACCGATCCTCCCAGTCAAAACCCAGCCACCGCACATCTTCCATAATGGACTTTACATATTCTTCCTCTTCCTTGATGGGGTTGGTATCATCGAATCGAAGATTACATTTCCCTGAGTATTGCGAAGCCAGTCCAAAATTCAGGCAAATAGACTTGGCATGGCCAATATGGAGATAACCATTAGGTTCAGGAGGGAAGCGTGTATGAACCCTGCCATCATACTTCTGTGTCTTTAAATCTTCCTCAATGATATTTTGTATAAAATTGCTCGAGGACTCTGAATCTTCTGTATGCAAAATCTTTCTCCTCCACTAGACTATAGGCCATTGTGAAACGGCTCTCTTCCTAGCGCTGATTTTCAATTTTTCATGTAATATACATTCAAAAAAACCAATACTTGTTACTTGCTCCTGTTAAGTAGATTTTCTAAATCCTAGATAATACTTTTGAATGACCAGTAATCGCAAATTTATAATTTTACTGATTTTTATAATAACGGTGGCTTCCACCTTCTGGCTGGTGTCACGTTATCCGGCATTGGACAGCAAGGCCGCGCTTTCCGGCAGTGAGGCCTTTGAAGATCCCCTCACCCATGAGGCCCACTTTCATGCCCCAAGGAACGCTGACTTTATTACTAAAGTAGTTTTTACCACCCTGAACTGGTATGAGACCAACTGGCGTGGTATGGCATTTGGACTGGTTCTCGCTGCTGCATTCTACACACTACTCAAATATATTCCCCGACAGTCTTCCGACAGGCGCTTCCGTAACAGTTTTATGGGTATGTTTGTTGGAACCCCATTAGGAGTCTGTGTCAATTGTGTCGCGCCTATTGCTAAAGGCATGTATGAAGGTGGCAGCAAAATGGAAACTGCGCTGGCCGTCATGTTCAGTTCCCCTACTCTCAATATCATCGTCCTCACCATGTTGTTTTCGATTTTTCCTTTCTATATGGCAGTGATGAAACTTCTGGCGACTTTTATTTTGATCCTGATTATCGTTCCCCTGATCTCTGAAAAAAACCGGATCACACCCGAGAAACAGCCTGCAGAAATAGACCCCGCCGCATCCTGCGAAATAAACTCTGCTCAGGAGTCCTGGCCAACAGCCTTCCAGTCAGCAAGCCTTGAGTACTGGAAAAGCTTTCGCTACATATTTATCCGAACCGTCCCCCTGATGTTATTAGCTGGTGCGTTTGGGGCACTGGCAAGTCATCTATGGAGCTTTGACAAACTGATCGGGGTTCCGGTCAACCTTGCAAATCTAAGCCTGCTCTCCTTCATGGGCACACTGATGCCACTGCCAATAGCTTTTGACCTCATGTTGGCACAGGCGATGATGATGTCCGGGCTGTCCCCCGCGTTCGTAACCACACTTGTGTTTACCTTCGGGACATTCAGTATTTATTCCGCCATGATTGTTTACAGAACTTTCTCTTTTTTACTGGCAGTAAAATTATTTGTGATTGTATTTTCCATAGGCATTGGTTTGGGGTATGCCTCGAACACTTTTTTAGAACACAGACACGTTAAATGGTTAGCACAGTACGACAAGGTGATAGCAACCAACGATACATCTACATCAGATAAACGGGAGATCCGTTTCCCCGAAAAAAATTATTCCCCAAAAGCCATGACACGTTACACATCGCCCATCATCTTAAACCAGGGCAACGTTAAAGTTCATGCCCTTGCCCAGGCTCCACGCAACAAGCATGT
>WAHY01000001.1:200330-236459 GCA_009873635.1 Nitrospinota bacterium | reverse complement strand
CGGGAGATCCGTTTCCCCGAAAAAAATTATTCCCCAAAAGCCATGACACGTTACACATCGCCCATCATCTTAAACCAGGGCAACGTTAAAGTTCATGCCCTTGCCCAGGCTCCACGCAACAAGCATGTTGGCAAACCGTTCACCCAGAGGTTAGGGCCGCAACTGGGCATTACTTATTCAAATTCCCTGACACCAGAAATTTTTCTTGATCCACTTTTTTTTGGGCGAGGCATTGCCTCTGGCGATTTCAACCTAGATGGGTGGACCGATATAGCAGTCGCCACCAATAATGGTTTCGAACTCTACCAGAACATGAACGGAACACACTTCAAAAAAATAATCAGTGGTATCGAGTCTTTAAATGGCAAGCAGGCCATTAACATTGCCCTGGTGGATTTAAACAATGATGGCTGGCTTGATATTTTCCTGACTACTTTTAATGAAGGAAACTTTGTGGTGCTCAATCCATTACCTGATGAGGGTCGTGTACGTATTCTTCCCGTTCCCAATGAAGGAGCCTTGCTGACCAGCGCATCGGCCTTTGCCGACCTGAACCAGGATGGTTTTCCCGACATCGTTAACGGCAATTATTATTTGGGAGTGTTCACCCGCACACCCGTCAAACAAGCGGCCAATCAATGGGTTCTCAATCGCAATCTGGATTTTGAGTTACGCAACCTTGAAGGGATTCCCGGGCAAACCCACAGCGTTCTTTTTTCAGACATCAACGCCGATGGGCATGCAGATCTAATGGTTGGCAACGACTACAGGGTCGCGGATACTTATTACTTTGGTTCCGCCGGTGAAGGGTTCAAGAAAATAATACATCAAGATAAAGTAATCCCCATTACAACACAGAACACCATGAGCATTGATACGGGGGATTTTAATAACGACCTGATCCCCGATATTTATCTCGCCAATATAGGAATGTCACGTGGACTGGATGTAGTCTCCAATATCTTTGGATCAACAATGAAAAACGCAGGATTGGATTTTTGTGATTCCGGAAAAACCCTGCTCAGTCGGGCGACCTGCCACCGGTTCAACCAGCTCACCACTTTACTAAACCCCGAGAAGCAGGACATCACCGAGCATTGCACCAGGTTGAATAATCCGCAATGGATAAAAGAATGTATGGTCACACGTATGATCCTGGTTGCTTCGAGCCGGAAGTCTCCCAATCTTTGCGATAAGATTTTACCGCCCTTTAATCTGAACCGGACTTATTGCAAAAAGTTTTTTCAAGCAGAGCATGTTGAAATTTCAAGGGAAAATGAAATACCCATGCAAACCCAGTTTAACCTGCTGTTATCCGGGCAAAAGGACCACACTTTTACAGATCTATCCAGGCAAACTGATATCTCCACCGCTGAATGGAGTTGGAATGCACGATTTGCCGATCTGGACAACGATGAATGGCAAGACCTCTATGTTGTCAACGGTGTTCCCATCACCCAGGAGTATGCTTCGAACAATTTTTTTCACAACCAGAATGGCAAATCTTTTACCCCTGCCCAGAAAGAGTTTGGCCTGGATGATCTCGACCACAGCTCTTCCTACACTTACATTGATATAGACCGGGATGGAGATTTGGATATTATCGCAAACACTTTATATGGTCCCTTCAAGGTCTATACAAATAACAATACAAAAGGAAACAGTGTTAGCGTCCAGCTGGTTGATGAAAAAGGCAACCGGTTTTGCCTGGGATGCACCGTCATCATCCGTTATGGAAAAGATGGCGAACGCCACCAGATGCGGGAAATTAAAACAGGAGGTGGATTCCATTCCTACGATGCTCCGGTCGCCCATTTTGGGTTGGGACAATTTGAAACCATCCAGCAAATGGAAGTTACTTGGTCAACGGGAGAAACCTCGATCCTGAAACACAGTTTTTCTGTAAACCGCGAATATATCATCCATCGTCAAGCCCTGGAGGGCAACCAGTAAAACTCATAAGGATGGGTATAGACGGCTCAATCAACTCTTGCTATATTTCATTCCACCGGGGTGGGTTACCCGTTGGTCCCACGCCAAGCGGGTGGTACAATTCGCCGGGAAGGTATATGGAGGGCATTTAAAAATATGTCACTTTGGTTGATAATTGGAATTGGAGGATTTATCGGGGCGGTTTTGCGTTACTGGATCAGCGGATGGATCCAGGGTGGATTTATCACCTTTCCTGTTGGCACCCTTGGAGTGAACTTTATTGGCAGCCTGCTACTGGCTTTGATTATGTATGCCTCTGAATACAAAGGCCTTTTTGGTGAAGAGATTCGTGTATTCCTGACTATCGGTGTATTAGGTTCGTTCACTACCATGTCCACCTTCAGCTTTGAATCCATGAAGCTTCTGGAACAGGACCAGCATTTACTTTTTGGCGCTAACCTGGTGGGAACTGTCACACTCTGTCTACTTGCCGTTTATTTTGGAAAAGTTTTAATCACTATCACAGGTCTGAAATAATATGAAAAAAGAATCCGATGCTATTCTTTTAAGAATTTTTATCGGCGAGTCTGATAAACATGATGGAATACCTCTTTCTAAATATCTGGTCGAGTTTTTCAAGGAAGAAGGCCTTGCGGGAGCTACTGTATTAAGAGGTGTCAGTGGTTTTGGAAAATCAAGCAAACTTCATACTACATCCATTTTAAGATTGTCCGATGATCTTCCAATTGTGATAGAAGTGGTTGACCGGAAAGAAAATATCGAACGGGTTAAACCTAAACTTGATAAAGTGATCGATGAAGGCCTGATAACCGAGGAAGAAGTCAAAATAATTCTCTATGAAGGCCGACCAAAGGAAGATGGAAACTAGTCAATGACTGTATTGCTTTGAGCATTGAAGAGATAAAAATATTATTCTTGCGGCAATTGATTTCTCCGCTTAATATGCCGTCCCTGTATTTTGACTCAGGAAATATTTTGTATGCGCCTGTAGCTCAGCTGGATAGAGCAACGGACTTCTAATCCGTAGGTCGCAGGTTCGAATCCTGCCAGGCGTGCCACGTTTCTTAATTTGATTGCCCGACAAAGCACTTGCTTTGAGTGGTCGAATTACCTCTTAGCCACCAAATACCTGCTTTAAAAGATCGGTAACCCTTGCCTGAGGGTTTGTCCTGATATTTTTTTCTTCTTCGGCCAGCATCACAAACAATCCAGATACAGCTTTTTCGGTCACATAAGTATCGAGGCCCAATGCTTCATCGGAGGCAAATGGAAAATTCAAAAATTGTTTCATCATGTCTTTATATACCGAGGTCACGCCAACCTTAGAGTTATCCTGAGATAAGGAATCCATTCCTTTTGCAACAAGTTATCAAAGAATTGCGCGCTACTGACATTCGGGCTGGAAATAAAAACAAGCAGCGTAAAAACAAATTGATATCTCATAATAAATATCTCCTGATCATATGGCTATCATCGACCAGCTTTTTTATGTTTATTCATCTGCTTATAAATAACCGGTGTCATGGCCAATAACCCTAGCAGGGTTAAGGCGCTTATCACCCCCGGTGAAGTGATGTCAGAAATAGATTTCAGGCTGACCAGGTGACTTCCGGCATTTGCGTAGATCCATGTAGCGGGAAGTTTTCCTAATAATGTTCCCACCATAAAAACTTCCCAGGATATCGAGCTAACTCCCATAGCGATATTGACGAGAAAAAAAGGGAAGAGGGGAACCAGCCTCAACACCAGCATATAATGGATATCATTCTCGCACAGACCTTCTTGAATTGGCTGCAGCCTTTCACCAAATTTGTTTTCCACCCAGTCCCTGAGAATATATCGGGCTGCAAAGAAAGCCAACACCGCACCCAGGGTCGAACCCAGACTCACCAATAAAGGACCAATTGGCAGGCCAAACAATACTCCTGAAAAAACACTGAGAAGAGTCGCTCCGGGTAGTTGAAACAATCCGATCACCAGGAACAGAGCAACAAAACCAGCCATCATAGACAAGCCATTAGACTGATAATAATTTTCCAAAAGGCCCTGGTTTTCCCTGAGCCAGCTCAAACTCAATAAGTCGCCAAGAAAATAATACAGGCTGACTCCAACAATCATTACACATAATCCTGCCACTATCTTTTTCATCATAATTTAGAACCTGACTAATTTCTTCCTGCCACTGACCGGGCAAGCTCCAGGTTTTTTAGAAGAGATGGAAAGTCAGGCCTGACAGGCACCCATGACAAGGGAGCATTGACAACAAAAATAAACACCGGTCGGGATTCAGTATACGGCAAGACTCCATGAAGAATCTGCTGGGCCATGCAGGCATATTCTCCTTCATCACACTCAAGGGATACTCCCAAAAGCCGAAGGCGAATGAAAACAACTCCTGCCAGGAAAATCCCGGACAGCCAAAACAGATAAGTTTTTTGATATTCCCTAACAGGTTATGTTCTCAAGAAAACTGAGAGCTGCACATATTCCCATTTTTACCTAATTTAAAAAAAACCAATTTTTTGTAAAGTTTACTATTTTATCTTCCCCAAATCGACAAAAAAACAAGTCATTTTGGACCATCTGAAAAATATCAGCAGAAATAACAACCAGTTACAAAATCCACTGATAAAAAACCATTGCCCAAAGTCTTGAATGTGAGATTCCGGGGACCATATAAATCATCTAAATGAGTTGGGTTTATACACAGTTTATGATACACTTTGTGCCAAACTGGGTTGGCATAGGTTGATGGCTGTTTTTTTGAGCACTATCATGATGAATCGGAATGCAAATTGTTGGGCTTTATTTCTCCAGCCGTCCAATCAGAATTGTGGATGGTTTTTTTTTGCACCGAATAAGGCCAAAATGGCAACCTAAATTCAAATTTGGGAAACTCTGATTCCAGGGTCAGAAAAAAATTCCCGTTTATTTGCAGGAGAGTATTTAGATGGCTCAAGGAAAAGTAAAGTGGTTTAACGAAAGTAAAGGTTATGGTTTTATCGAGTCCGATGATGGTGAAGATTGTTTTGTTCACTTTTCAGAGATTCAAAGTGAAGGCTTCAAAACCCTCCATGAAGGACAAGCTGTGGAATTCGAAAAAACCATGGGCCAAAAAGGACCACAAGCCTCAAAAGTTGTCCCCAAGTAATCAAATTAAAAGTGTCTTTCCCCGGCAGAGTATCTACTCTGCCGGTAATGGTTCGGTCACTATATTAATTGCGTAAAAGACATATTAGAAAGGGAAAGACTATGCATGAAGTAAAAGTTTATGACAGCTCGGGAAATTTGAAAAAAGTTATTTCTGTTAAAGCACTTAATAAAAGATCTGACAAACAAATCCAGTCACCTTCCTTATATAATAAAAAAGGGCGTAGTGCCAAGCCAGTGAGTAAAGTTGACGAAAAAGAGTTCAAAACCGCTTAAATAAAAATAAACCTGTTTCTCCTTCCCACCATAAAGCTTTTCCGAAAAACGAAATTCACCGATACACAAGCTTTTCCCCGGATTCCACATATCCAATCCGACCAGCATTCATTACTCAACAACAAGAGCAGGTCGAATTGAATAGAGCATAAAGCTTTTTATTGTGGAACAGCACCCGGTTATTGATACAATATGCCATGCCTTTAAAAATAGCTTTAATCAATATGCCCTTCGGGTTCCATATATATCCCTCTATACAGTTGGGAACCCTCTCGACTTTGCTGAAAAAACATGGTTGCGAAGTCAAGAGTCATTATCTGAACCTTCAATTCGCACACCAACTTGGCCTGCCTGTATACAACCAGCTCTGCGAAAAACGATTTCTGGTTGGAGAGTGGTTATTTTCCCACCCACTTTTCGGAGACAATACCAGAAACCAGGATTACATGAACCATTTCGCTCCACATATTGAAGATGTCTGCCAGTCAATTGAGCGCCCGAAAGAATTTTTAGTCGATGTAAAAACCAAAATGGTTCCTGAATTCCTTCAGTGGTCAAGGGATGCATACGACTGGGGTTCCTTTGATGTAGTGGGCTTTTCTTCGACTTTTAATCAAAATATAGCAAGTCTGACCCTTGCTAAATGGATCAAGGAAAAATTTCCTCATCTAAAAATTCTGTTTGGAGGGTCCAACTTTGAATCCGAAATGGGGATGGAATATTTCAGGGCTCTCCCTTGGATTGATTATGTAGTACCTGGAGAAGCAGAAGACGTTTTACCTAAATTGGTCAACTATCTTGAGCAGGGTGATGGCCCTGTTCCGCGAGGTGTGATTCACCGGTGTGAAGGGGAAGTGCTCTATGATGCTCCCGAAGCCATGTTTGGTAATTTTCAAGACTACGCAGCTCCTGATTACGATGATTTTTTCGATCAACTGAGGGAGATTGACCCTCACTCATCCTTATTGGAAAACCCGGTCATTCTATATGAAACCGCTAGAGGTTGTTGGTGGGGAGAGAAACATCACTGTACTTTTTGTGGTTTGAATGCAAGCACCATGAAATTCAGATCCAAACCTATAGAACAGGTACACACTGACCTTACGAAACTTTCAAATAAATACGATTCTTTCCGGTTCAGGTTAGTGGATAACATTTTGGAAATGAAATACATTGATGGAGTCTTTGGTGGATTAGCCGAAAATAACTATGACCTGCATTTCTTTATTGAAGTAAAAAGTAACCTGACCAAAAAACAAATCAAGACCCTGGCCCAAGGTGGAGCAAAAGTTATCCAACCAGGTATTGAAAGCTTTAGCACAAACCAATTGCAGGAAATGGATAAAGGTGTACGACCTTTACAAAATATTCTCTGCATGAAATGGGCCATGTACTACGGCATTGAAATCAACTGGAATATACTTATCGGTTTTCCCGGCGAGACCAATGCCGATTACCGTCAGCAGATTGACCTGATAAAATTACTTTTTCATCTCCCCCCTCCAGAGTGTGTCGGTAGCCTCTGGCTGGAGAGGTTCAGCCCTTACTTTCAAAGACCGGAAGAGTATGGAGTCAAAATTACAGCGCCCGGCGAAGCCTATCCTTTTGTCTATGATCACCCTGACATCGATCATATGAAAATAGCCTACGATTTTGAATTCGAAACCTGCAACCAGATAGACCCCATGTTGAAGCAGGAATTATTTCAAACAGCTGAAGAATGGAAGCGAAGACATCATTCAGAGGATTTGCCTTACTTGATTTTCACAAAAGCAATGGACTTTGTGACTGTTTATGATCAAAGATCAATGGAGTCCAAAAAAATCAGATTAGAAGGGCCACGTGCATGGGCATTTATCTACTGCAATGAAGCACCCAAATCAACGGGACAGATTCGGGACTATTTTCGGGAGAAAACCGGCAAGGATCCAGAGGATCATGAGGTCGAAGATGCTATCGCATACCTTTTGGAGAAAGGTCTTATTTATGGAGAACGTGAAAAGTACCTGAATTTAGCCCTTCCACATAATCCCAATCTTTAATAGCGTCATCAACATCTACCGGCATACACTAAGTCCTTCATTATTTGGTAAATTTGAATTTTTACACTTATGAAATACTGATTTTGAATCCAATCATATTTTTTGGCCATCGGGAATACTTTTGCAATGCTATAATTGCTTTTAAAAAATTAAAAAACCTTATTTCAATTATATGGCTACTTCAGAAAAAGGACTTCCCGTAACGTTGCTGTCCGGTTTCCTGGGTTCAGGAAAAACCACTCTCCTGAATTATATTTTAAAACAAAATCATGGCAAAAGAATCGCCGTTATTGAAAATGAGTTCGGAGAAATTGGAATAGATTCCGAGTTTATTATCGGAGCCGATCAAGATATTTTCGAAATGAGTAACGGATGTATATGTTGCTCAATTCGCGGAGACTTGATAGAAACCCTGAACCGGCTGTTAGAAAAAAACGAAAAATTCGATCACATTATCATTGAAAGCACCGGCCTTGCCAATTCCGGTCCCACTGCACAGGCTTTCCTTGTTGAGGATGAAATTTCCAATTCGCTTTTTCTTGATGGAATCGTCACTCTGGTTGACGCAAAACATATCTGGAATATCCTGAATGAACAGGAGGTTGTCTGGGAACAAATCGCCTTTTCTAATGTCATCCTCTTAAACAAGGCTGACCTGGTATCAGAACTCGAAATGGGAAAACTGGAAAAACAGGTACGCCAGATAAATCCTACCGCAAAAATATGGCAGACGACTAAGGCTGTGATTGATTTAAATCATATATTAAATATCGGGGGATTCAATTTAGAAACCGCGTTGGAAACTGCCAGTTTCAATACCAGCCACCATGAAACGGATGAATCTATTTCTTCGGTCTCCCTTTCTTTTCCGGGGCATGTAGATCCAGATCGTTTAAATTTATGGTTGCAAATGTTGCTAATATACGAAGGTATGAATGTATTTCGTTCTAAAGGTATTCTAAATATTGAGGGTTCTGCAGAACGATACTTGTTTCAAAGTGTTTATATGATGTTTGAAGGAAGGTTTGACAAGCCCTGGGAAACAGAAGATCCACTTAATCAAATAGTCTTCATTGGCCAGAATCTGAATGCTCAGAGACTGGAAGAGAGTTTGATGAATAATGCTGTTTCTTGATAAGTTGACCGTATAAACTTTATTTTTGCTAAGGCAATCATGGCAGAAGATAGTCAAACAAGACCTGATGAGTCGCAGGAAATTGAGCTCAGCGAAGCAGAGATCAAAGAGCTTGAGCGCCTGGAGGTTAAGAAACAAGCATCGCAAAAGAAAGTTCTTGATTCCAAGGACAATCTATTTGGGGCTATGCTGACCGACCTTGACCTTGAAGGGTTAGATCTGCATGATGCCAAAATGGCAAAAGCTAATCTCAACAACACGAACCTGAGTGGAGAAAATTTGAGCAATGCGAATTTTATTGAAGCTGATTTAACAGAGGCCAATTTTTCAAAAGCTGATATGCACGATGCTTATTTTGCGGATGCTCAATTGGTCGCGGCAGATTTTTCAGAAGCCGATCTGCGTTGGGCAGATTTCAGTTGGGCTGTGTTAAGTGAAGCACGCTTTAATGAAGCAAACCTATTAGAGGCAGGTTTTACTGAAACAACACTGGTGGCCGCAGACTTTACCATGGAAAATTTAAACGGAGCTAATTTTGACTAGGCAAAACTTATTGACTTTCGTTTAAAAGGAGTTGACCTATCTCAATCTCTTAATTTAACACCTGAACAAATTGAGTCCGCCGAAATCGATAGAGCGACTCAACTTCCTCCCTACCTCGCAATAACCTGGGATAATTAAGAATTTATAGCTCAAAAATCAGTCAAGAAAAAACCCATGCGGAAGAAAGCAAAAATTAAACCTCACTCAACCTTTCAATCAACTCGGCTTTCCTCAAAAATAACATCGCCATTAGTGCCCGTTGCAAATTTGACTTCTATTGGATGGCAACATACCTCACAATCTTCAATATATTTCTGATCCGGCTCCGACAAATCCAACAACATTGAAATGGATTCACCACAATGCGGGCAGAAAAAAAAATGTTCGCGCTGCTCCATATTAAGCCCAGCCACACCTAAATATGAAAGTCTTTAGAAAAAAGGGCATCAGGTCTTTCACAGAAAAAACACCTAAAGTTCCACCCTATTTAGTAACTCCAAAATGACATATCTTGATTTTGTTCATAAATAGGTTCGCTTTTTAAATAGGCAAGTGACTATCCAAGGAAAGAATAGGACTTATCATTATATTTTCAAAAAATGTAGATTCAGGCTCTAAACCTTTACTCATAATTATTCTTGCTAAATCCGTTTCAGTTACAATGCCCACATAGTTATCAAATTTCCTTACCAGCAATGATCCAATATTGCTTGAGGACATAACCATGGCCGCATCTTAAACCGAAGTTTCTAAATCGATACCTAAAACATTGGATATCATCTAATCACCTATTTCATCCATGTTTCACTCCTTTTTTAAAAAGTTCTAAAATCATGAAGAATTGCTTGTATTTATGGTTCTTGGATGTACGATTCGTTCTTTTTGACTAAACTCAAACTCCTAGACACACATAGAAGACAATATATAAATAATAAAAGGGTTATGGATATATTTTGTCTGTGCTATAAAACATTTTAATCGATTAAAAGTTTATATATCCCATGCCTCATTCACTAAATATTGTTTTAGTCGAACCTGAAATTCCTATGAATACAGGAACAATTGGAAGGTTATGCCTTGCCACAGAAAGTTCTTTGCATCTCATTGAACCACTGGGTTTCGAAATCAGTGATAGCCAGCTTAAAAGGGCAGGTCTGGATTACTGGAAATACGTCGATGTTAATATATATCCTAGACTTGAAGTATTTCTTCAAAGTATTCCTGAACTAGCCCAGAAAGTATTTTTCTCAACCAAGGGTAATAAAGATTTCTTTCAACATGAATTTCAACCGGGTGCTTATCTTTTTTTTGGTAGTGAAACCCGAGGACTACCACAAAACCTTATTGATTTATACAAAGACGATACTTACCACATACCTCAATATGATGAAAGAGTAAGGTCTATTAATGTTGCTAATGCTGTGAGTATTGTTGTTTACGAGGCCATCCGACAATTGGGAGTATGAAAACCATTAGCATTCTATAAAGTCATATCAAGTTTTTTCTGTTTGTATCTCTTTATCAGGTTCCACAGAATCTTTAGGCTTAACATTAAACTTTCGATAGTACATCCTTAATAATCTCCTGGCCTCAGTCTTATTCACCTGGTCGTTCTTATTGCCGAAAAGATTACCTGCATTTATGATATGAAGAATAGCCTTTTCTCCATTCAACATCTTCTCATGCAAGAGGGCCAGGTTATAATGAGCTTCGGCCGATTTCGAGTTGCTTTTCAACGTTTCTTCAAATTCGCGTATCGCATCTTTGTATCTACCGTATTTTTCATACGCAGCGCCAAGATAAAAATGTGCGGCAGGGTCATTAGGAGTTGATTCTAAACGGGATCTCAATTCTTTTATTTCTTTACTTTCAAAAATTTTAGAAAACAAGGTTTACTCTCCTGCTTAGCAGTTTTACTTCATAGATTCTATAAAATTTTAAATCTTTATAAAGAAGAATCTCCCAATTCATCTTCTTCAAATAGTTCCATCATGGAGTTTCTTGAGTCGTCCTGAAACTGTTCTTCTTCTCTACGATCAATATATATATTCAGCTGTTTCAAAAGTTCTGCGGACAGATTACAAAAAACCAGCCTCTCCATGACCGTTTCCTTTTGATATTCATAAAGCAATCTTCCGATACTATTGTGAAGAAAAGGAGTTAAAATTGACTGCAGCCCTTCAAAGTCCAGTTCCACAGGGTTACCTTTCTTGAATTCTGGTTCTACACAGCAGTACAGTTTATTTCCGTCATCAACAGATGAGCAACTAACTCCTATATATTCTGCAAGCTTTATTTTCATGGTTATTTTTCCCTAAGGTTGACTTCTTAAAAATATATTCCCTTTCCTAATGATACAACTGCATATTATATATTTATACTTTCTGAATATTTTTTAATAAACTTTCATTGTTGTATTCAATTCATCCCAATTGTTTTTGATAAATTATTACAGTAAAATATACACCTTACATGCTCTTGTACATTAAAGACAGCTTTTTACAGTAAGCACCAAACGGGCAACTAAATTTTACATTAAAATTATTGATTATTTCTCAGAGTTTTTGCTCGAAAAATTTAATACGTCTCTAATCGGAAAATCTTTCCAAGGCCAGTAAGACCAATGAATTTTCTTACCAAAAAGCAATGAAAATAAGAAAAAAATTCTTGATCTTTCAGTAAACTAGAACCCCCTGCTAAGAAGTTATGAAATGACCCCTAGACCTATAAAATTTTCCTGGAGTTGAATTGTGAAACGGCTGAAATAGTTTATAAAATTTAGAAAAAATACGATAAATGGTAGTCGGACAAATGCCATGATGCGCGCAAAGTTTGCTTATCAATTATTAAAAAAACCCAATAATAAGACAAACCTAGCAAGAAGTGATAACTTTGATCTATATGAACTCTTAAAATACAACATTAAAAATAGAAAATTAGTGCATCATAATCATATATATTTTTTAGTAAGCAAGAGCTACAGCTGTATTTATAATCATTAAGAACAGAGGTGCAACTTGGACAAAAATCCCATCCTTAAATTTATTGATCGATTACCATTTTTTCAAGAGTTTTCAACAGATGAAAAATCTAAACTCGTAGAAGCAAATGGAGTTTTTGAAAAATATAAAAATGGTAAAGATATAATTATTGAAGGTGAATCTGGTTCTGCGTTATTTATTATTTTGACAGGTACCGTTAGAATTACTAAGTCATCTGATACCAAAGTCCTAAAACCGCATGTTTCCCTTATGGAGTCTAATCAAACAATTCTTGCAGAATTAAAGGGGGGGGCAATATTTGGAGAAATTTCTTTAATAAGTGATGGCCCAAGGAACACTAGTGCTTACGCTAGCTCTTCTGAAGTTATCCTTATGAGAATCACAAAAAAAGCCATTGAAAGCTTTGACCTAACTATTCAAAAGAAGTTCCACACACAACTGATCAAGGTCTTAATCCAGAGACTGGATGATATGAACTCCAAATACATTAGCTTAAAAGTAAATACCGAAAAATAATTCAAGATGTTATCTATTTAATTTATTACTCTGTTTACCTGCTTCCTCTTTCATTATTAATCATGCAATATACACCTTATTTGCTTTAATTTATTGTTTAAATTAGCATAACCCATGAAATCTGGTAATGCCATACCTGTAGACATATCCACTACAAAACCAAAAGCCATTCTAGTAGGGGTTCGCATGCCAGATAGCCCATCAACAGTTATTTCACTTGAAGAACTGGAAGGGCTTGCAACAACTGCGAACTATGATTCTATCGCTCGATTAACCCAACAACTGGATAAGATTAACCCCAAAACATTTTTAGGCAGTGGAAAAGTGGAAGAGCTGAGACTGGCTGTTCAGCAACATAAAGCTGAAATCGTTATCTTTGATGAAGAACTTTCACCTCGGCAAAACCGAGAGCTGGAAAATATTCTTAAGTGCAGGGTCATGGACAGACCCTGGATCATACTCGAAATTTTTAGCCATCACGCAAAAACCCGGGAAGCGAAGACTCAGGTCGAACTGGCAAGAATGAAATATTCTCTCCCTCGCCTTACTGGAATGTGGGGACATCTTTCTCGACAGCGTGGAGGAATCGGTATGAAAGACGTAGGAGAAACACAGATTCAACTGGATAAAAGAATGATCCGGAATGAAATTCACAAACTGGAAAAGAAGCTTGTGCAAATTGACAAGGAAAAGTCAACTCAGCGAAAAAAAAGGAAGGGCGCTTATAAAGTTGCATTAGTCGGTTATACCAATGCGGGAAAGTCAACATTGATGAACTCTCTGACTGGCGCTGATACCCTGGTCGAAGATAAACTTTTCGCCACTTTGGATGCAACCGTGCGTAAAATAAAGAATAACTTTCCCTACCCTGTATTACTTTCAGATACCGTTGGGTTGATCTCAAAATTACCTCATGATCTGGTCGCCTCTTTCAAAAGTACACTGGATGAAGTTCGGGATGCTGATCTGCTCATTCATGTAGTTGATATTAGCCACATTGAATACGCTGAGCAAATGCGCATCGCCAATGACCTTCTTGAAGAAATGGAAATGGATGATATCGACATTATTCTCGCCTTCAACAAGATAGATGCCTTACCCAATATGGAAATCCTTGACCGAGCCATCCACACTAATCCCTCTGCAATAGGTATCTCCAGTAAAACTGGACAAGGCATTGAAACTCTCCGCCAACGGATGATCTTTCACTATGAGAAGAACCTGGTTCCCTATCGACTCGAACTCAAACACTCTCAAGCCGCACTTATACACGAAATAAGGCAACATGCTTTGGTCTTGGCTGAGGATTACACACCCAACAATATAATATTGAAGTTGAGGGTTGCGGCGGGAGCAAAGGCCAAACTTGAGTCAATTTTGCGGCAACCTATCAATCCTGAATGAAATTTACTTCTATGGTGATGGGTTCAGTGAAATAGAACTATCACAGAATAATCAGTTTGGCGTGGTTAACTGCGAGCTTCTTCTTTCCATGTGGAGCCTTGAAAAAAACTTCCACACTTAAATTTTCTTCATTACCAGAAAGGTTGAGCACGATGCCCGACCCAAATTTCGAGTGCAATACTTTAGTTCCAATAGAATAAGTACCTTCTTTAGTACCTATTGAATAATTACTGTCGTCATTTACCTGATAAGAGGATAATGCTTCATGACCGCCTCCAATCCTTCCTCCAAACTGAGAGGCTACTGGGTTACTGATACCGCTGGATTCATGTTTCATGACTTCATCAGGTATCGATAGCAAAAAGTCTGATGGCTGGTAATTAAAAGTGGTTCCATAGATTCGTCGCTGCCTTGCATGAGTGATAAACAATTTCTTTCTGGCACGGGTAAAACCTACATAACATAACCTTCTCTCTTCTTCATATTCGTCAGGCTCAGACATTGAACTGGCGTGAGGTAAGAGTCCGTTTTCCATACCCACTAAAAATACCGACGCAAACTCCAGGCCTTTGCAGGAATGAAGGGTCATCAATGGCAATACACCGCGTTCATCATCAAGGCTGTCAAGGTCTGCAACTAAAGAGGCCGAATCCAGAAATTCTTGCAGCGAACCTTCACCATTCTCTAAAGATTGCTCCACTGCAGAATAAAGTTCATTCAGATTCTCGATACGACTCTTGCTTTCTCGAGTGCCTTCTCTATTTAGCATTTCTCCATATCCAGTTCTTTCAATTATCTCTGTCAAAAGCTCTAAAGGGTTTCCTTCCATAAAAGTGTTTTTCAAGTCATCAATTATTTGAAGAAACTGGGTTATCTTCCTTGCAGCTGCGGAAGCGGTCAACTTTGACTGCTCATTAGCGCGCAAACCTTCTATAAGTGGAATACCCTTTTCCCTGCAATACATATCCACTTTTTCCAGAGAAGTCTTACCAATCCCCCTTGCGGGAACGTTGATGATTCGCCTTAAAGAAACAGAATCACTCGGGTTCATAATCACCCGCATGTATGCCAGCACATCTTTTATTTCTTTTCTTTCATAGAATCGCAATCCACCGATGACCTGATATGGCAACCCATGCCTTCTCAGCACATCCTCAATCACCCGAGACTGGGCGTTTGTACGATAAAGTACCGCCATTTCATTAAAACTGAAGCCTTCATCGCGATTCAGGGTTTGAATTTTTTCACAAACAAACTCCGACTCATCCGTCTCATCTTTAGCCCTGTAGCTCAAAACAAGCGAGCCTTTTTCATTTTGTGTCCACAATGTTTTATCTTTACGATTCCTATTCTCTCGAACCACACTTCCGGCTGCTGTTAAAATATTTTGAGTCGATCTATAGTTTTCCTCAAGTTTTATAACCGTCGTCTCGGGAAAATCGCTTTCAAATTGTAAAATATTTTCAATATTAGCCCCTCGCCAACGGTAAATGCTCTGGTCATCATCACCCACCACACATATATTGTTATGTGATTGGGCCAGCAGGCAAACCAGCTTGTATTGAACCGTGTTCGTATCTTGAAACTCATCAACCAATATATGCTGAAACCTTTGGCTGTAATAGTCCTTGAGTGTTGAAACTTCCAGAAACAGCTTTGTGGCATAAATCAGCAAGTCATCAAAATCAAGGGCATTATTCTTTTTCAAAGCCTCCTGATAAACAGGATAAAGGCTTGCCGCTTTTACTTGTTGTCCATGAGGCATCTCATCAGAATTGATATCATCCGGCAATAAAAAGTCATTTTTAAATCCACTAATATGGTTAAGAAGTGATTTAGGAGGAAACACCTCAGCACTAATTTCAGCGGTTTTCATGCACTGCTTTATCAACGTCAACTGGTCCTGGGAATCATAGACAGCAAAATCATTGGAAAAGCCCAACTCTGAGATATGGCTTCTGAGAATTCGTAAGCAAAATGAATGGAAAGTACTTATCCAGGGTGCAGACCTATGCAAGTCGAGCATATTTCGCACACGCGTCTTCATTTCACCAGCGGCCTTGTTCGTAAAGGTAATCGCCAGAATGTTTTCAGGAGAAACGCCTTCCTCCTTAATCAAGTTCGCAATTCGACAAGTGATGACACGTGTTTTTCCTGAACCCGCTCCAGCAACTACCATCAAAGGACCTCCTTTATGACAAACGGCCCGTATTTGTTGTGGGTTTAAATTTTCAAGGTTCATTGGAAAAAAATTGGATAGATGCTTAGCTTATCAAACTAGGTTTTCCCATGTCACAGAAGCCAAGGCTTCAATAAATGTTGGGGACAGGTTTAAAGATTCAGTACGGTGTAAGTTCAGTTTCCGTTCCCTGGCGTATTGATCGAACTCTATATCAATATCGAATAAAATTTCTACATGATCGCAAACGAAACCAACAGGAACCATTAAAACTGTTTTCGAGCCCTGCCTCGCGATCTTATCCAAAACCGATTCCACTGTCGGTCCCAACCAAGGTATTGGTATCATGCCCTGGCTCTGGTAAGCTTTGTACCATTGGTTCGGTTGAACTCTCTCCACAAGCTTGTTAATGGTCTTGTCAAACTCTTCAGGATAAGGATCTCCAAATTCTATTGATTCAGATGGAATGCTATGTGCCGTAAAAATTGTTCGAACCGTTTTCTCAGCATTTGTACCTAGCTTTTCAAGAGCCAACCGGTATTTTTCTGCAAACGCATCTATGAGAAGTGGGTGGTCCGCCCAACTACCAATGTAGCTTACATCCATATCCCCAGCATCACAGTTTTTTAAAGCTTCCTTAAAAACTTCAAAGTACAAACGTGTGCTCCATGTGCTGAATTGTGGGGCCAAACAAAGCGCCACCACTTTTTTTACTCCATCTTCCTTCATCCTCCTCACTTCATCGCGGATATACGGACTCCAGTTGCGCATTCCACAATAGACTTTGAACTGCGGTTCTTGCTGGTTTAGAAATGATTCAAGTCGGGAACAGAGTTCTTCAGTGATTTCCCTCAAAGGAGACTTGCCGCCAATCTGTTCATAGCGGTCACGAATTATTTGGATAGTATCTGGAGTGGATTCCGTTCCGCCCCTGATATTCCGTAAATATTCTGGAATATCATCAACCGACTCGGGAGCTCCATGAGCCATCAGAAAAACACCCGTCAAAGGCTGGGAAAAATCATTCATGCTTGAATTCATGGACCATGTCTACTACAGCTTTGACATGTTCAACAGGTGTATGCTGCAAAATACCATGCCCCAGGTTGAATACATAACCTTTCCCTCCAGAACGTTGAAGAATATCTTGAACACGTTCTTTAATTACAGGTAAGGGAGCAAATAGTGTAACAGGATCAAGATTACCCTGAACCGGCTGGTCTTTACCCAGCAAGGCTCTTGCAGCATCCATCTGAATTCGCCAGTCAAAGCTGATCACATCACCACCAGCCTTTTGCACCAGGTCCAGCATTGTAGAGGTACCTGTGCTGAAATTGATAACAGGAACTCCTGTATCCTTAAGTCCTTCGTAAATACGGCGGGAATATGGAAGAATATATTTTTCGTAATCATTGGGACCGAGGCACCCCACCCAACTATCAAATATCTGAATAGCCTGAGCTCCTGCAGAAACCTGCATCTTCAAATAATCCACCAGCATAGTGCAGACCTTGCCCATCAACTGTTCCCAGACATCGGGAGCTTCATACATCATCAATTTCGTAGTTGTGAAATCTCTCGATTTTCCTCCCTCAATCATATAACTGCACAAGGTAAAAGGAGCTCCAGCAAAACCGATCAAGGGAATATTAATTTCTTTTCTCACCATGCGGATCGCATCAGCGACAAAACCCAATTGCTCCTCAACATTTACCGGCATAAGTTTTTCTACTGCTTTTCTATCCTTTACCGGGCGCGGAATCACGGGACCGTCTCCCGCTGAAAATTCCAGACCGGTTCCCATAGGCTCCAGGGGAAGAAGAATGTCTGCAAAAATTATAGCCGCGTCCACTCCCAGCACATCCAGAGGTTGTAGTGTCACCTCACACGCCAATTCCGGGTTTTTGCAAAGTTCGAGAAAGGTGTATTTTTCCTTGAGATCCCGGTAAACCTTCATATAGCGGCCAGCTTGACGCATAAACCATACCGGGATTTTATCTACCGGTTCACCCCGGCAGGCTTTTATAAAACGGTATTCACTTGAATTTTCCATAAACCTATTCAAAAAAAAGGGGGATATTGAGAGCCATTGCGAGGAAATCAACAATAACTCACACTGGCGAACAAACAGTATTCGAGGCTTAAAAGCTCTAGCAATTTGCCCCTGCGGCTAGCAGAATTTATTGATTATAGGACGGGAACCCATTCAGGATCAACGGTTGTTTTGATTCTAGAGCAGGAATCTGCATTATCATCCCAATTTCACATTCATATTGCGATAAATTCTATAAAGCTGACCGTTTTGATCCCCAGAAAGTCCAATTATTTGCTTCGGCAGGCTCTCCATTCTCAGCTTTCTGGAATGGAACCTGAATTTCTCCTGAATCGATATTTTTTCATCATTTTCTGGTGAGGTGTCCAGGTATTGCTTCCAGTGCAGGATTGCCAAAACCGGGTTACCGATAGAAATATAGTAGTTTCCCAGGTTTTTATTCAGTTCAGGGTTTTCCTCATTGACCAGCAAAGCATCATAAAACGAATTCAAAGCATTTTCTTTATCATTTAAAAACTCATACACCTTGCCCTGCTCAATCAGAAAGCTTTCGTTAGTAGCATTGTATGCATTCAACTTTTTATATTCTTTAAGAGCAGCCGACCAATTCTCTTCTGAGTAAAATTTTTGTGCTTTTTCAGCTGAAATTCTTAACATATCTTTTTGTTCTAAAATAAAACTTTCCAACCTAAAGATTTCTTCTTTCACCTTTTGCGCTATATTTGGATCTCTTTCAACAGGTAACACCGCTTTCAATGCTGTCAGCTGTCTTCCCGGGTCACTTTCATTCTTATAATAGAGCTGGATAAGGTTTTTCAATGGCACCGCATCATTTTTGTTTGCCATCCGACTGATATGAAGATATCGGACTGCTGAGTCTACTTTATTACGAGTTACCAGAAAGTCGGAATACATCCTGTATAATTCAGAATCAAAAGGGTTGATCGAAAAAGCATTCTGCATAACATTTCCCGCTCTTTCATCCTTTTGCCGAATCAAATAAGACCCGTAAAGCTTATAGATAGATGCCAGGCCCTCTTTGGTCACACCCAAATCTGAACTTATTTCTCTTTTGGCCTCCACACATTTGATCGCATAAGTCTCCGCCTCTTCCACATCAAACCATTTCTCTTCCGTTAAGTAAGTGAGGCTCCAATTACAATAATCCACATAGCGAACCTTGGTGAAATCCTCTGGCGCACGCAAACCATAAAATAGCGCAAGAAAAATCACCGCGAAAACTGTTAGAGATCTATATTCCCGCCTCTGCCACCATTTAATGGCACAACCCACAGCATAGGCGGCAAAAAGAATCAAAAATGGGGTAGAGGGAACTCGAAATCGCGAGACAACATGAAAAATAACCACCGACAGAACCAAACTTAACAAGAATGCATACAGCAAAAATACCTTTTCCCTGTTCAGGACAGCCAACGCAACACCCATGATTCCCAACGCAGAAAACAGAGAAAAATGACTTATCAAGAAAGGCAATACATTGGAGTTTTCAAGGTAAAGATATATAGAAAGATTTGAAGCCCCCTCCAAATCGTTGAAATAAAAATAAAGCTTTCTCCATATTACTTTTAAGAAACCAACAGGATCCATCATTATCTGCTGAATAATGAAAGATGCCGGAGTTAAATTTTCCATCTGGTACTTCTTCTGAAACTCTGCCAAAAGGTTCATGTCAAAGCCTGCTCCGGGATAATCTAAAAAGTTTCCGGATAAGAAAGCTGTAGGACCACTGGAATCAAAAAACACAAACCTTCCATGAACCAGGTAACACTGAACCAGTAAGGGGACAAACGATAGTAATAAGGGAACCAAAAACATTCCCCACCCTTTAAATCTCATTCGAGGTTCCCATTCTGTCAAAACGTATTTGTGGATATAGAAAATCACAAATGGAAAACATAAAAAGGTGTTGGGACGGGATTGAAAGAATAATGACAGCACCAGTGCACATGCCACCAGCATTGAAGGAGCTGGAGATTCACGCAATCGGATCAACAAATAAAAAGAAAGAATCCCCAGAAAGGTTATGAATGCGGCTCGAAGAATTATTCCCTCATAAATAATTTCTATGGAATATAGAGAGAAGCCGGCAAAAGCCAGCAGGCCCACTCGATCATCAAACAGTTTTTTGCCGATCAAGAACATTAATACCGCACCCAAGGCTCCCAGCACAAACTGCGCACCGTAAACCACATAAAAATTCCTGCCGAAGAGGTAATAGATAATCCCAAGGAAATACTTATAAAGAGGAGAGTAGCTGTTATTGGCAGACCTTGCCAACATGTCACCACTGGCAAAACTCAGCGCACCTTGATCAAAATTGGAATGATCGTACACAGGAAGAACTGTATCAAACAAAGGAATTTGTGAAAGTTCAAAAAAATAAATTCCTCGAACAGACAGGGCGATGAGAAAGAGTCCCAAAAGAACCAACAGAGGTCTCGGCTGTGCTTGTTCCATGATCAAGGGTAAATCAAGTTTATTTAGTAATAAAACAGTTTACATATCTTCCGGCAAAAATCGTAAATTCCTGATCTCTAAACAAAACGTTCTATCACCCTGTTCAGTTCTTCAAGGACTATTTCTTCCTTTTCTTCTTTTAGTTTCTCACGAAGAACAGGAAGTATTCCTTCTCCGGAAAGTTCTCCTAAAGCCCACACAACATGCGCTCGTATTAAAGGCTCCTCATCATTAAGCACTTTAATTAAAACAGGAGTTGCGTTCTGGTTTTTTGAGTTTCCCAAAGCAACCGCAACATTTCTTAGAAAGCCTCTCCTTTTTATCCTTTTTATTGGACTGCCCTTGAATCTTTTGCTGAACGTTTCCTGATCAATCTGAATCAACTCTATCAATTCAAGTGTGTCCTGTTTCTGCTGGAAGTCCGGCTCGCCTGTTTTAACAGCATAAGAATTCCATGGGCAAACTATCTGGCAATCATCGCAGCCATAAATTCTGTTGCCAATAGCCTTTCTATATTCAACGGGTATGACACCTTTTAACTCAATAGTAAGATAAGAAATGCATCGTCTGGAATCCAAAACATAAGGAGCGATGATTGCATCGGTCGGACAGATATCAATACAGCTTCTACAAGTACCGCAATGGTCTTCAGCCGGCTGGGAAAAAGGGAGGTCTATATCTGTCAGAATTTCAGAAAGGAAATACCATGAACCCAGACCTTGCGTGAGGAGATTGGTGTGCTTTCCAACCCAACCCAGGCCCGCTTGTTGAGCCAAGGGTTTTTCTAGAATTGGTCCTGTATCCACATAAATCCGTGTACGGCAATCCTCAAACTCCTGGCGAATTTTTTCTTCCATCCTACGCAAGCGGGGCGTAATGGTATCGTGATAATCTTTGTTCAAGGCATAAACGGAAATATCCGCAATATCATTGTTCTCAACATAACTCATATCTTTTTCCACTGTGTAATAGTTGGTGCGAAAGCAAAAAATACTTTTCACCCCTTCCAATACAAGCCCAGGGTCTTTCCTCTTCTCTTCACTCCGTCTCATATAGGCCATTTCACCTTCGTAACCCGCAGCCAACCAGTCCCCATATCTCTTTCCAGCCGAATCCAGCTGTGGTCCAGCCACTCCAAATCCCTCAAACCCAAGGCTTTCAGCATAAGACTTAAGTCTTGCAAGTTTCTCTGTTTTTTCAGTGGAATTCATAGTTTTACGAAAGTTGATTCAATCTATAGATTCTGCTAATCTCAAACTCACAAATAAAGTATTTTCCAACCGTAGACAGCTTTGAATTTCGTAGCATATTTTCAAGGATAGTGCAGTTTTCGAAATGGGAAAGTTCTTATTATGAATAAAACAGGTTATGCATCGGATCCATTTTATCTTCTCCATGAGACAGAGCCTCACCCTGAAAATCCCGGTCGATTGACTGCCATCCAAAACCGGCTGGAGTCTTCTGAATTCTACAATAACCTTATTCCAATACAACCCCGCAAGGCCACTCCGGAAGAAATCGCCATGGTGCATGATTCCGGATATGTAGCAAGTGTTGAAAAGAATTGCGCGAACGAGGTACGCAATTTAGACGCTGACACAGTAATTTCCACAAACTCCTACGAAGCAGCGTTGTTAAGTGCCGGGGCGGGATTAACCGCCATTGACAAACTCGTTGACGGGAGTATTCAGAACGCTTTTTGTGCTGTCCGGCCACCGGGCCATCATGCCGAACAGGACCATGCAATGGGTTTTTGTCTCTTCAATAATGTGGGAATCGCCGCCCGCTATGCACAGAGCAAAAAAGGGTTGGGTAAAGTTTTCATTTTTGACTGGGATGTCCATCATGGCAATGGCACCCAACATTCGTTTTATAATGATGCATCCGTCTATTATAGCAGCACCCACCAATACCCTTTCTATCCAGGTACTGGAGCAGAAGGAGAGACTGGAACAAGTGATGGATTGGGCGCCACTTTAAACCTACCGATGGATGCCTTCTCAGAGGATGATGACTATTTATCCGCGATAGAACACAAACTGATTCCGGAAATACAACGATACAAACCCGACCTGATTATTATTTCAGCAGGTTTTGATGCTCATAGAAATGACCCTTTGGCTCAAATTCAACTGACCACCGACTGCTTCGGCGAAATGACAAAATTACTGATGAATGCTGCAAAGGATGTATGCGATGGAAGAGTACTCTCTATGCTTGAAGGCGGCTACGACTATGACGCGTTGAGCAGCTCAGTTCGACTCCATATACAAACATTATTAACTCTCACTCAGTAAACAACCCTATGCTACAGCAACATATTCGAAATTTTACAAACAAGGTGATCGAAGTGCTTAATGTAGGTTCTATGGAAATGATTAACCTGCATGAAGATACCTTGACACCGGACTTTGTTTTGTTAGGGCTGTTAGAAAAAGAGAATTCCATCATCGCAGAAATCCTTGAAGCCACTTATCCTCATGATAATGAGCTTTCGCAAAAAATCATCGACCAAACTTATGCTCTGCAAAAAGACCAGCCAAAATTCCAGGGTTCGGCCATAGGACATATCCAGGTTCCCAAAGAAACCGAGTATTTATTTAAATCAGCCTAGGACCAGGCAAAAAAGCTAGGTGACAAATTTATTGGGCTCGAAGCATTGTTCCTGTATTTCTTCGACAAAAACACAGGCCCCATGTATGACCTGTTAACTGAAATGGGAGTCACTTACGACAAGGTCAGAAGCGAAATCGATACCATGCGTGAGGGAAGAACCATCAGCGAAAAAGATACGGAGGGTAAATCTGACATTCTCGAGAAATTCACTACGGACCTAACCGAACTGGCTCGTAAAGGAGCTTTGGATCCTGTCATAGGAAGAGAAAAAGAAATTAACCGTATCATCCAGATACTCTCCCGAAGAAGAAAAAACAATCCTGTAGTTATTGGCGAACCTGGTTTTGGAAAAACTGAATTGGCAAAAGCCCTGACAGAATTTCTTTTGGATGATGAAAATAGATTGATTCGACTCGGCATGTCAGAGTACATGGAAAAACATTCCGTATCAAAGATAATTGGCTCGCCACCCGGTTATGTCGGATATGACGAAGGAGGCCAGCTAACTGAAAAAGTCCGCAGACACCCCCTACTCTGTAATTCTACTGGACAAATTGGAAAAAGCACATCCCGATGTCTTCAATATTCTGCTACAACTACTGAATCACGGCAGACTGACAGACGCGCATGGTCGTATTACCAGCTTTAAAAACGCCATAATCATTGGCACATCAAATATTGGTTCGAAATCCATTTCTGAACCCAACAAAGGGATCGGGTTTGCCAAAACCGAGATCACCAGACAGTTTGAAATCATCAAAAGTCTGGTGATCAATGAAGCAAAAAAACTATTCAAGCCTGAATTCCTCAATCGGCTAGATGATTTGATAGTTTTTCACACCCTGACAAAGGAAAATATACGTGCCATTGCTGACTTAATGATTTAAAACCTCAACAAACGACTCAATGATAAAAACTTGTCTATCAGTGTAAACTCCAAAGCCATCGACAAACTCGCAAAGGATGGTTACATTGAGATTTATGGAGCTCGACCTTTAAAACGTCTGATAGAAAATGAGATAGAAAATCCGATTTCCATGAAAATTTTGACGGGTGATTTCAAGTTTGGCGATCAAATAAACGTTTCACTTAAAGGTGGGAAATATCATTTCTCCACAAAAAAATAAAACTTACCCTGTTACCCTCTAAAGTTCCGTGCTCGGTTAATCTTCAACAAATCGACTAAAGGTTTTGAAAATAAATTCCGATAAAATTGTTTTAGACTTTATGCTTTGCCTGCATTAAAATCTATTGAGTGCAAATAAACTTAGAAAATAATGATGGACAAACAATCCAAGTCTGACAATAAATTTTCCTTGATTGCAGAATTCTGCGATTTTCTTAAAACCCGGAAAAAGTGGTGGCTTGGACCCATTGTTTTCATCATGCTGTTGATGGGCCTTCTTATTGTTCTTACAGAGGGCAGTGCCGTTGCCCCCTTTATTTACACCTTATTTTAAATCTTATCTTGACTAAACTTTCCATCGTCATACCGGTATATAACGAGCACGATACGCTCAATACTCTGGTCTCCAAAGTAGAGGCCGTGGATTACACTAAAGAGATCATCCTGATTGATGATTTTTCCACAGATGGGACAAGAGATATCCTGAAAGAATATGAAGGACGTGAAAATTTTCAGGTCCTTTACCATGACCACAACATGGGTAAAGGCGCGGCGTTGCGAACCGGGTTTTCGAAAGTCCAGGGAGATATCATCATCATACAGGATGCAGACCTTGAATATGATCCTGTTGATTACGAAGTATTGCTGAAACCTATTCTTGATGGCAGAGCCGATGTGGTGTATGGATCCCGGTTTCAGGGAGGAACTCATCGGGTATTGTTTTTCTGGCATTATCTTGGCAACAAATTTCTAACTACCCTCTCAAACATGTTCACTAATTTGAACCTTACCGATATGGAAACCGGCTACAAGGTCTTCACAAACAAAGTTAATGACACTTTGACCTTCAAATGTAACCGCTTTGGATTTGAACCTGAATTTACCGCCAAGGTAGCGAAAAATAAATTTCGGGTCTATGAAGTCCCTATTTCTTATAGTGGAAGAGACTACTCGGAAGGAAAGAAAATCACATGGAAAGATGGTTTTGCCGCCATCTGGTATATTTTCAAGTTTAGAATCACAAATTAATCAAGCTTAACAATCATCAAACTTTTCTCCACAGTGTGGGCAAATTTCATCCTGCTCACCCACTTCAATCGAGCAAGCTGAGCATACCTGAACGTTTTCACGCTCCTTCAGCAAACGATGACCTTGTTCAAAATCTTCACGTAATACCCAAAGACGGACCTTCATGAGATCTGCAACGGGTGCAGGCTCTGCATGGAAAGATATATTTTCCAACTGGCAAGGAATGCCCTCGCTTTCCAGAAACCCTCGCATAATATGTGCTTTGGATTCATCTAACACCGTGCAAAGGACCACAAGGTCAGGAGCTTCCTTTTGTTCTATTGGGAAAGTCAACTCCATGCTGCATTTCGGGCAATAATTTGAATTGCCAGAAAATATTTCATCACACCTCGGACAATTCTGCATACAATAATATTACAGCACTTCATAAAGGTCATAAAGCACGTTTACCGCTAAACAGGAACTCATATTTGGTATAATTGCAGTCTAACCCAGCATCTCCGCTTATCGAAACATGACATCCCTGAAACATGTAACAGAAAATGTATTCAACCTGAGAAAAACTGACCGAATAATTGGGTTTTACCTCTATGATAAATTTGGTCAATCAATTGCCAGAATTGATGCCATCCTGGTTGATAGTCAGACTTATCAAAGTTTTTACCTGGTTATAAACCTGGGTGGATTCCTCAAAGTAAGTGGAAAAGCAGTGGTCTTGCCGATTGAGGTTTGTGAGGTACAGGATTTGGGAAAGGTGAAAACCGAGTGGAGAAAAGAGTCCATGCTGGATGCACCTTCTCCCGTCGATGTCTTGAGCATAACAACTATGGAAGAAGAATTGATACGTGATTATTATGGCCTTTCAGTGCAAAGAAAGGATATTTCCAAAGGTCAGAAAATATAAGCACGCTTTCCCAAAAATAAATATTAAGTTCGTTTCAATAGTCTGCGTACTCCTTCATGAACATCCTTTACAGTGATATCTTCAAGGCAATATGGCTTGTAGAGAGGGGAAGGTTTGCATTCTTTAAAAAACCTCTGCCTGCAAGGCGAACAGGAAAAATTTCTAGTTACCGTCTCCTGCTTCTCGGGAGGCATATAGGGGCCTGTTGTATTTGGGCTGCCTGGTCCAAAAATTCCCAGGACTGGAACTCCAACCATTGAGGCCAAGTGCATCATACCGCTGTCATTGCCAATGAACATCTGGCTTTTTTTAAGTATGCCTGTGAGCACTCTTAAATTAACCTGGGGAATAACTTTTATTGCTTCTGATTGTCCAAAATTTCTGATCCTGTTTAATAATTCCAATTCATTTTCCGTGCCTAATAGAACCACCCGCATACCATCTTCCTTAATCAATTTCTGACACAATATACTAAATCTCTCAGCATGCCAGCTTCGCTCAGGTTTCGAAGTTCCCGGGTGAAGGGTGATGAACTCCTCATCTTCATTTAATCCCATATCCAATAAGACTTCACGAGTCGTGACATCCTCTTCCTGTGCCTGAATAGCATCAAAACCACAATCGGGAGTATCCAGTTTCAAATCTGAAAGGATTTTAAAATAATATTCCACACGGTATTGCGCCTTTTTTAAGTGTGTCGTTGTAGTGACAGGATGAGTGAGAAGAATATCTCTTGCATCCGTGTTATAGCCCAAACGGCATTTCGCGCCTGCAAGAAATAATAGAAACGCAGAACCAAAGGAGTTGGGGAACACCACCCCAACATCAAAGTTATACTTTTTCAGGCTTCGAGCAAATTTGGCCTTTTCCCAAAATCCGTTTTCCGGACCAGAAGGCAAAGTTAAAACCGTGTCAACTGCAGGGTGCCCAAGAAGCAGTTCATCGGAAGGAGATTTAACAACAACAAAAATCCGTGCAACAGGATAAGCCCGGCGCAAGGACTGTATTACTGGTAATGTCAAAACCACATCGCCTATCCAGTTGGGCATCCATAACAAAAAGCTTTGGATGTCCTGGCTGTGAAGTGGACGTGAAATATCCATAACCCTGGTAATTAATAGTTATCGGTATGCCACCGCCGGCCAGCGTAAGCCAGCAATGTCTTTACTAAGCAGGCAAATCACTTAGTCCAGGAAACCATAGTTTTCTGCGTCCTCGGTAGTGAATCATTTAACTCTTTTTATCCTGGCTCCCAAAGAGGACAACTTTTTTTCCATACTTACATATCCACGATCAATATGGTAAACACGGGAAATTATGGACTGACCTTTTGCCGCCAGTGCCGCCAGCACCAGTGACGCGCTGGCTCGCAGATCAGTTGCCATCAAGGGAGCCCCTGAAAGCTCTTTCACTCCATTTATGATCGCAGTATGTCCATCCAGTGTAATATCTGCGCCCATCCTTTTTAATTCTGCCACATGCATAAACCGATTCTCAAATATTGTCTCCATGATAATACTCTGTCCACGCGACAAAGTCATTAGTGCCATAAACTGAGCCTGTATGTCTGTAGGAAAACCGGGATAAGGATGGGTTTTGGCATTGACAGCAATTATGGGTCGCCCGCCTCGGACTCGGATCGAAGTATCCCCAACTTCCACATCAACCTGAGCTTCCTGCAGTTTGAGAATAATGGGTTCTACATGTTGCGGAATACAATTTTCAATCAAGACTTCCCCCTGAGTTATAGCCGCAGCAACCATATATGTGCCTGCTTCAATGCGGTCAGGGAAAATATGGCACTCGATCGGATTCAGCGATGAGACTCCCTGGATCGTGATCATATCTGTTCCTTGACCAGTAATTTTTGCTCCGGCCCGATTCAGGATATCAGCAAGAAACACAACTTCTGGTTCCTTTGCCGCATTTTCTAATACGGTTTCCCCTTCAGCCAGTGATGCCGCCATCATCAGGTTCGCAGTGCCTGTCACAGAAACAGTGTCAAAGTAGAATTGAGTCCCTTTAAGAACATCAACAGCGCCATGAACGTAGCCCTGTTCCAACCGTACCTTTGCCCCCATTGCCTCCAATCCTTTAATATGGAGATCAATAGGACGTTCCCCGATAGCGCAACCTCCCGGTAAAGATACGCGGGCACGGCCTAATTTTGCCAACAAGGGCCCCAGGACCAAACAGGAAGCACGCATTGTAGAAACCAGGTCATAGGGTGCTTCCGGGTTATCCGCGCAGGACGTATCCAGAATAATTTTTTCTTTTTGGTTATTTTCGACTTCAACTCCCAAAGCTTTCAAGAGCTGAATCATTGTTGCCACATCACGGACTTTGGGAATCCCGCTAATAACATTCCTTCCACTAGTCAAAAGTGTTGCTGCCAGTACAGGGAGAACGGCATTCTTGGCGCCGCTTATCTTTACAATACCTTCTAAAGGTCTGCCTCCTTCTATGACAATTTTATCCATTAACAACCCTTTTGCATGCCAGAACCACTCTGTCATAACCGGAATAATCCTGCACCGCTTGAATATCCTGGTACCCGGAGCAATTTCGCATTAATTCGATTACTGGAGCCGCCTGGTTATGCCCAATTTCCAAAGCCAACCATCCTCCTATTTGCAGCTTTTTCCATGCCATTGGAATGATATAGCGATAATAGTCCAAACCATCTCGCCCCCCATCCAAAGCCTGGACCGGTTCATATTGTCGAACCTCAGGCATACATTGAATTATGTTTTTTGATTCTATATAAGGTGGGTTAGAAACAATCAAGTGGTAAGGACCCTGCCAGTCCTTTTTCATAAAATCAGCAGCCATAAAGCAAATCCGGTCTGCCACATCATGCAGAAAGGCATTTTTTCTGGCAACCTCTAGATTTGAACTTTCAATCGCCGTTATTTTGCATTGAGGAAGTTCTCGTGCCAGAACAACCGCGAGGACACCTGACCCTGTACCCAGATCAAGAATGTTTGTTGGAGAAGATTTTTGCTTCAGTAATCCTAAACATTGTTCAACCAGAACTTCAGTTTCAGGCCTGGGGGTCAATACTTTCTCATTCACTACAAATTCTAGCGACCAGAATTCCTGGATACCAGTAATGTGAGAAACAGGTTCACGTAAGACCCTCCTCTCAATGCTTGAACAGAATCTTTTTATCTGGCTACGAGTCAGAACCCTTTCAGGATGTGTCATCAGCTCCGTCCTTGAAATATCAAGACCAGCTGCCATTAAAATTTCTGCATCCAGGCGAGGGGAAGCAACCTCAGCCCGCAAAAGTTTTTGCTGAGCCCAATCGAGCAAGGAAGAGAGCGTAGAACAATGATCCATGGCTGTCTCTTCAATAATCTCCACACTATTCTCCTTTAAGAGCCTGTGCCTGAAAATGAAGTGTCAGTGCCTCAATAATCTCCGTAAGGTCTCCCTCCATCACTAAAGACAGCTTGTGGAGAGTCAGGCCAATTCTGTGGTCAGTCACACGCTCCTGGGGATAGTTGTAAGTACGAATACGTCCACTACGGTCTCCAGATCCCACCTGTTGCTTACGTTCACTGGCCATAGACTCCTGTTGCTTCCTTTGCTCCTCATCATATAACCGAGCCCTTAAAACCTTCATGGCTTTCTCCCGGTTTTTATGCTGTGATTTTTCATCCTGGCATGTAACGATCATTCCAGTAGGGATATGGGTCAACCGGACCGCTGAATCGGTAGTGTTGACACTCTGGCCGCCTGGACCCGATGAACGATAGACATCTATTTTTATATCTGCCGGATTAATCTTGATGTCTACATCCTCCACCTCCGGCAAAACTGCAACGGTCACAGCAGAAGTGTGAATGCGTCCCTGGCTTTCTGTATCCGGAACTCTTTGAACTCGGTGAGTCCCCCCCTCGAACTTCAGCTTGCTATAAGCACCTTTTCCTACAATGCTGAAGATAACTTCTTTAAATCCTCCCTTGGCGGACAGACTGGAGCTTAAAATATCCACCTGCCATTTTTTTTCCTCGGCGTACCTTGAATACATACGGAACAAATCACCAGAAAAAATTCCCGCCTCTTCACCTCCGGTGCCAGCGCGAATCTCCACAATAACATTGCGGTCATCACGAGGGTCTTTAGGAAGCATAAGTATTTTCAGATCTTCTTCCGCTTTCTGTTTCTGGTCAACCAGTTCGGCAAGGTCTTCTTGAGCCATTTCGAGCAGTTCCGGATCCTGCTCTTCTTCCAGGATCTTATTATTCTCGTCAATTTGCTGGCTGATTTTTTGGAATTCCTGAAATCGCAGGACTATAGGCTGCAGTTCAGATTGCTCTCGAGCGTACTTCTGAAATTCTGACTGTTGGGAAATTATTTCAGGATCACTGAGAAACTGGTTGAGGTCATTGTAACGCTTCTCAACAGATTTCAGCTTATCAAACATGGGTGGTTTCTAGAAAAAAACCCCAGAAGCGGGGTAAAGGGAAAAGAGGATGAACTCGCTTATTGTGGATTCGCAGTTTCCTGTGCTTTAGCCGGTTGTGCCTTGGCGTATTTGCGTTTGAATTTCTCAATGCGACCAGCAGTATCCACAAGTTTCTGCTTACCGGTGAAGAACGGGTGGCACTTGGAACAAATCTCCACATGCAGATCTTTCAGGGTTGTATGGGTTTGCACTTCGCTTCCACATGCACACCGCACTGTGGTCTCAAAATATTCAGGATGAAGGCCTTCTTTCATTATCTCAATCTCACCGTCAGGAGTTCATAGTGGCCAGAAATTCGGCGTTGGTTTTGGTTTCTTTAATCTTCTGTAAGAGAAGGTCCATCGTATCATGGATGCCCATGGGGATCAAAACTTTTCTCAATAACCAAACACGTTGGAGGTCTTCCTCCGGCAGCAAAAGCTCTTCCTTTCGAGTACCAGAGCGGTTGATGTCGATTGAAGGAAAAGTTCTCTTATCAGCCAGTTTGCGATCAAGGACAATTTCCAGGTTACCCGTTCCTTTAAATTCTTCAAAGATAACATCATCCATGCGGCTTCCCGTGTCAATCAGGGCCGTGGCGATGATGGTCAAACTTCCGCCTTCTTCCAGATTCCGGGCGGCACCGAAAAAACGTTTCGGTCTTTGCAGTGCATTCGAATCCACACCACCTGACAAGACTTTTCCACTTGGCGGTACTATGGCGTTATAAGCCCTCGCCAAACGGGTGATACTATCGAGCAGAATGACGACATCCCTTTTATGCTCGACCAGTCTCTTGGCTTTTTCAATAACCATCTCGGCAACCTGCACATGCCTTTGAGCCGGCTCGTCAAAAGTCGAACTGATGACCTCACCGCGAACCGAGCGCTCCATGTCTGTCACTTCTTCCGGCCTCTCGTCAATTAGTAAAACAATCAACGCAACTTCCGGATAATTCGTGCTGATGCTGTTTGCAACAGATTGCAACAACATGGTTTTTCCCGTTCTTGGAGGCGCAACGATCAATCCCCGCTGCCCCTTGCCAATTGGAGTCATCAGGTCCATCACGCGGGCACTGTAATCCTTACCTCCAGGGGTCTCCAACCGGATCCGCTCCTCAGGATATAACGGTGTCAGGTTGTCGAATAAAATTTTATCTTTCGTTTTATCCGGATTCTCAAAGTTGATGGCTTCAACTTTCAATAAGGCAAAATAACGTTCGCTATCCTTGGGAGGACGAATCTGACCAGAAATAGTATCACCGGTACGCATGTCAAACTTACGAATCTGTGATGGCGATACGTAAATATCGTCAGGCCCAGGAAGATAATTGTAAGTAGGTGCCCTAAGAAAACCAAACCCATCCGGGAGTATTTCCAGCACTCCCTGACCAAACATCAAGCCATCCTTTTCAGTCTTGGCTTCCAGAATCCTGAAAATGAGGTCCTGCTTTCTAAGCCCGCTGTGGCCCTGAATCTTCAGTTCCTTGGCTATGTTGGTGAGTTCTGATATGGTTTTGGCCTTGAGTTCTTCTATGTTCATCTGGGTCATGGTTTGTCGCTTCTTTGAGGAGGGTTAGGTTTGATTGTTCTCTTAAATTGTTACGCCCTTGGAGTACATTTCAGGTTCAAAGACGGGGAAGATTTAATAATAGTCCGGTGTTTTTATTAATTGCAGAGTTTGTCTTATGATTAACGGCGAAAGCACGGAAAAAATTAGCTTGGTACTGACTGGTTTTTTTGGGAATTTTTATCTGGGAGCTTTCGGAGTTAATTAACTTTATCCAGTTCTATGCTTTTTGTCAACTCCTTTTATCAATAATAGGTATCACCCTGGTCATCCCCTGTCAAAATCCATGCAGTTTCATGTATCCATCGATATCCATATTATTTCACATATATTTTCGTCTTTTATTTGCCGTGAAATTTATGGATAACCATGCCCACAGATGCCGCTTCCTGTTAGACTGAGCAAATGGAATTAACAATTATGGATTAATAGAAGATGTCGAAAAGCAATTCTCAGTTCAAGATTTCTTCAGCAAGCTTCGAGCCGGCGTATATGAAATTATTCCGCTCTGGTGAGCTTTATCGCCGGTCCCGGCAGGCCTTGCGCCATCTGGAAAACTGTATGGTATGCCCACGAGATTGCGAAATCAACCGTCTTGAAAATGAAAAGGCTGTATGCAAAACCGGTCGGCATGCCCTTGTTGGCAGTTATGCACCTCATTTTGGAGAAGAGGATTGCCTAAGGGGTACAAATGGAAGCGGCACGATCTTCTTTTCCCTCTGCAATCTTAAATGCGTGTTTTGCCAGAACTATGACATCAGCCAGGATGGTGAAGGCATTGAAGTAAGCCCTCAAGACCTCGCAGCCATGATGCTCAGCCTACAACAACGTGGCTGCCACAATATTAATTTTGTGACACCCGAGCATGTTGTCCCACAAATCCTCGAAGCTTTGCCTTTAGCGGTACAAATGGGATTGAGACTTCCTCTTGTTTACAACACCGGGGCTTATGACTCTATGGACAGCATGCGTTTAATGGATGGCATCATAGACATTTATATGCCCGACTTCAAATACTGGGACAATGACCGTTCACAAAAATATCTTAAAGCCAAAGACTATCCTGAAACTGCCCGTGCTGTTATAAGGGAAATGCACCGCCAAGTGGGAGATTTATTGCTGGATGAAAACGGTCTGGCAAAAAGAGGCGTGCTCCTGAGACACCTGGTAATGCCTGACAATCTTGAAGACACAGAAAACATCATGGCTTATATTGCAAGAGAGGTGTCTCCCAACACTTATGTCAATATCATGGGACAGTATTTTCCCGCCGGCAAAGTAAGCGAAAGTAAATACTCCGAGATCAATCGCCGTCCCAGGCAAGCTGAAATTGAGACCGCAGAAAGTATCTCCCGGCAATACGGTCTATACCGCTTTGACAAACGTTCTAATGATTAGCAGTCATTCAAGGAAGGACATGAAGCGTTTGTTTGATAGTTTTTGCATATGGAGAAAATTTATTTTTTTATACTCAGGCAACATGAGTTGAAGGTATCACAGCCCGCGTCCAATTGGGCTGCATACCGCCATCTGGAAATTGTAATTTGACTATGCAGGGTCAGAAAGGCAAAATAGCCCTTGATTGAATCTCCCTGATAATCAGATTCATTTTCTTCAATATTTTATTCTCTTAACCCAGCAAGGATCCATTCATGGCAAAGAAAAAGAGCAAGCGAGACGACACCAGCCAATGCGAAAAATGCCTTCCGGCTTATTGTTGCAATTATTTCGCTTTCGGAATTGATGAACCTGAAGACCGGCGTGACTATGAAAGTTTATTGTGGAAAATCGCGCATGAAAACGTTTCATTCTACATCTACCGGAACGACTGGTACATCATGATTCACAACCGGTGCAACTTTTTAATGCCCGACAATAAATGCGCCATTTATGAACATCGTCCCTATATGTGCCGTGAACATAGTACAGAGTCCTGCGAATACACAGGTGACGACTATGGCTTTACCGAGCACTTTAAGAGCTATGATGATCTTTTGAAATATATCAAAGAGAATACGAACTACAGATTTAAACAGGACCCCACAGGAGTTCCCCCTAACTGTCTATAGTGAGGGATGCAACATCAAGGAGCGCTTTTCTGTCTTTTTTGTACGAGATGAGACCCGGCTCCTGCCGGGCTTAGCCAATAGGGATTATTTCTTCTTTTTATCTTCAGACTTTTATTTAGATTCTTTTTTAAAGTCTGTTTTCTTTTTCTCAGGATCAGCCTTCGCTTTTTTAGGAGCCGTTGCTTTGGGTTTTTCTTTGGCTGCCGTTTCTTTTGCTTGCGGTTCGGCTTTCTTCGTCACTTTTGGTTTGCTGTCTTTAGCTTCCTTTTTAGCCTCGGCTTTTGCTTTTGGTGCCGCCTCACCTTCACGGTCAACCAGTTCAATAAACGCCATTGGGGCATCATCCCCTTTGCGATGGCCTATACGAATGATCCGGGTATACCCACCAGGTCGGCTTGCATAACGCTCCGCAAGCGGCCCAAATACTTTTTGAACAGCATCTTTAGCAGGCACCATTTTAAAAGCTTGACGACGGGCATGAAGTGTACCCCTTTTACCCAGCGTGATGGTTTTTTCCACCTTGCCCCTCAACTCCTTGGCTTTAGCCAAAGTGGTCTGGATACGCTCTCTTTGGATCAGAGCACCAACAAGGTTTCTGAACAATGCTTTCCGATGAGCAGAGCTCCTTCCAAATTTTCTACCTGCTTTTAAATGCCGCATGGTTGTTTATCACTCCTGTTATAGCTTCACTTAAGCAGAACCGCTAAAGATCAACTTCGGTATCTATTTCCTTTTTCTTCTGGGCTTGAATGATCTGCTTGAGATCATCCTCATCGACCTTCATACCCAAATGAAGACCCATGTCCTCTAAAATTTCCTTAATCTCATTGAGAGATTTTCTACCGAAGTTTCTGGTTTTAAGCATTTCACCATCCGTCTTTTGAACCAGTTCGGCAATAGTCTGGATATTGGCATTTTTGAGACAATTATAGGACCGCACTGAGAGCTCCAGCTCTTCAACACATTTCGCCATATTTGTCAGTAACTTTTGTTTTTTCTCATCAACTTGAGGCTGTACCGGTTCCGGCTCTTCATCGAAGTTGATAAAGATCTGCATATGGTCTTTAACAATCTTGGCGGCATGAGCCACTGCATCTTCAGGCGTAATGCCTCCATTGGTCCACAATTCCATAACCAAAGAGTCATAATCCGTAGATTGACCAACACGTGTATTCTCCACATGATAGGTGATCTTCTCAATTGGAGAGAAACTGGCATCCACTGGAATCATTTGAACTGACTCATTTTCAATGTTGTGACGGTCAGCAGGAACATAGCCCCGGCCTTTTCTCACGATCATTTCTATTTCGACATCGGTACTTTGATCAATCGTCAAGACAGGAAGATCAGGGTTCAGAACCTCTATATCCGGATCAGCTGAAATGTCTTTAGCGCAAACCGTACCCGGCTCTGAAGCTTTGATATAAATCCGTTTTGAAGTCGCGTCACCGGTCAGCTTGAGGTTGACCTGCTTTAAGTTTAGTATAATTTCCGTAACATCCTCGACCACTCCAGGAATAGAGGAAAACTCATGAAAAATTCCCTCAAATTTTACGGCTACAATGGCGGCACCTTCGATGGATGACAAGAGCATCCTTCTCAATGAATTACCGATTGTCACCCCATACCCGC
>WAHY01000001.1:172054-200230 GCA_009873635.1 Nitrospinota bacterium | reverse complement strand
ACCACTCCAGGAATAGAGGAAAACTCATGAAAAATTCCCTCAAATTTTACGGCTACAATGGCGGCACCTTCGATGGATGACAAGAGCATCCTTCTCAATGAATTACCGATTGTCACCCCATACCCGCGCTCGAACGGACCAGCACTGAGCTTTCCGTAAAACTCCGACTTGTTTTTCTTATCAAATTCTAATCGCTTAGGTTTAACGATTCCTTGGGCTGTGAACATGAAGTCTCCGACCTCTTGATTAGGGAAAGTTTTTAATTAGTTTGTTGTGAGAATCCAATCAGCTTTAACGTGAGTAAAGCTCAACGATCAGCTGTTCCTCAATTGGCATGGTTACATGCTCTCTTGTTGGCAAAGCCTGCACAATGCCCTGTTTGCTATCCACATCAAATGACAGCCAGTCCGGCAAAGTTTTATCTTTAATATTCTCAATAGCGTTTTTAACAGGCGCCTTTTTTTCTTTATTGGGGTTTACGGCTATCGTATCCCCTTGACCGAGAGAATAAGACGGGATGTTGACCTTTTTTCCGTTAACGGTAAAGTGTCCATGCCTGACCAACTGGCGAGCCGTGCTTCTTGAAGAAGCCAGCCCCATCCTATAAATAACATTATCCATCCGCAACTCTAAATTTTGCAGGAGGTTTTCGCCGGTAATGCCTTTTTTCTTATCCGCGGCAAAAAAGTAGTTTCTAAACTGCTTTTCCAGCACTCCATAAATCCGTTTTACCTTTTGTTTTTCACGAAGCTGCACCCCGTATTCCGAGAATTTCTTCCTTCCCTGTCCATGCTGTCCGGGAGGGTATGCTCGTTTTTCAATAGCACACTTAGCCGTCTCGCAACGGGAACCTTTCAAATACAATTTTATGCCTTCTCGCCGACACAGTCGACAAACAGAACCTGTATACCTGGCCAAATTCAGCTTCTCCTTTCGGTTTTACGCAATTAAACTCTGCGACGTTTTCTTGGGCGGCACCCATTATGCGGAATGGGTGTCTTATCACGAATAACAAGAACTTCCATTCCCGCGGCCTGCAAAGACCGTATCGCAGACTCCCGTCCTGATCCCGGCCCTTTCACATGGACTTCCAGTTTTTTCATTCCCATATCCCTTGCCTTGACAGCCGCCTTGTCAGCAGCCACCTGCGCGGCAAACGGGGTACTTTTTCTTGAACCTTTGAAGCCCTGCGCGCCAGCACTGGACCAAGACACCACATTTCCAGACATGTCTGAAATGGTAACAATAGTATTATTAAACGTTGCCTGAATATGGGCGACCCCCACCTCAGGCACTGTCTTTTGCTTTTTCTTCCCAGTCTTTGATTTTTTATCCATTAAAGTCAGTCCTTATTTTTTTGCCCGGGCTCCCACAGTTTTCTTGGGCCCCTTCCGGGTTCTTGCGTTAGTGTGTGTCCTTTGTCCGCGAACCGGCAATCCTTTACGATGGCGAAGTCCTCTATAGGCTCCGATATCCATCAAACGCTTTATGTTCATGGTGACAATACGCCTTAAATCACCTTCTACTTCATGATCTTTCTCAATGACATTACGGATCCGGGTCACCTCTTCTTCGGTCAAGTCTTTCATCCTGATTGCTTCACCGACCTGTGCTTTTTCCAGGATATTACGGGAAGTAGCTGGACCTACTCCATATATGTATGTGAGAGCGACTTTCGCCGGCTTGTCTTTAGGAATATCTACACCCGCTATTCTTGCCACTGTTTCTCCTTTTGGAAATTATCCCTGTCTTTGCTTATGTTTCGGGTTTTCACAAATAACCCGCACTACACCTCGACGGCGAATTACTTTGCACTTCATACAAATTGGCTTGACCGATGCCCTGACTTTCATGTTACCGTCCTCTTTTATTTATACCGATAGGTGATACGCCCTCGGGTTAAATCGTAAGGAGAAAGCTGAACCTTTACCTTATCTCCAGACAGGATACGGATAAAATGCATACGCATTTTACCTGATATATGGGCCAGCACCTTATGACCATTTTCCAGTTCCACCCGGAACATTGCGTTCGGCAATGGCTCAAGTATGGTGCCCTCAACTTCAATGGATTCTTCTTTAGACATCCTTCACTTCACCATTTCTAAAACGCGTGAAAAAATTTCTTCTACAGACCCGCTTGCTGTTACCGTTTTCAGATTCCCCTGCTCCTTATAAAACTGCTTTAAAGGTGCGGTAGACTCCTGATATACATCCAACCGCTTCAGAATCGTTTCCTTGTTATCATCCTGCCTCTGAGCCAGAGCACCACCGCAACTGTCACAAACCCCAGCGACCCTGGGAGGGCGGGACTCTTCATGAAACATAGCGCCGCAATCCTGGCAAGTACTACGCCCAACTAACCGGTTGATCACTTCATCAGGGTTGACTTCCAGATCAACCACTGTATCAATCGCAAGGCCAACTTCTGTCAATGTTTCCGAAAGTTTTTCAGCCTGGACAATTGTTCTCGGAAACCCGTCTAAAATAAACCCGGCTTCACAGTCAGCCTGTTTAAAGCGTTCCTTGATCAAGCCGATCACCACATCATCGGGAACCAGCTGACCGGCATCCATAAACGACTGGGCCTTAATGCCCAGTTCACTTTTATCCTTAACCGCTTGCCTTAAAATATCACCGGTGGATATCTGCGGGATGCGAAATTTTTCTTTCAGCATTTGGGCCTGAGTGCCTTTTCCAGCTCCCGGCGGACCTAAAAGAATCAATCTCATCAATCAGCCTCTTCGGCTTTTCAATCGCCCCTTTTTGACAAAGCCATCATAGTTTCTCATGACCAAGTGGGACTCAATCTGCTGCATGGTATCCAACGAAACACCCACAACGATCAAAAGGCTTGTTCCACCGAAGTAAAATGGGATGTTGAAATATTTTATCAAATAATCCGGTAAAATACAGATTAAAGAAAGATACAACGCCCCATAAAACGTGACCCTGGAAAGGATCGTGTCGATATATTCGGAGGTTTTAGCCCCGGGTCTGATTCCCGGCACATATCCCCCATGTTTTTTCATATTGTCCGCCACATCAACAGGGTTGAATATGACAGCAGTATAGAAATAACAAAAGAAAAATACCGCGCCAACAAAAATCAGACTATAAACAATAGTTCCGGGAGTCAGCATTGCCGATAAAGACTGCATCCACGGATGGGTGATAAACTGGGCAATCGTCGCCGGAAACATGATGATCGATGAAGCAAAAATCGGCGGGATAACTCCCGACGTATTGACTTTCAAAGGCAAGTGCGTTGCCTGACCACCCATCATCTTACGACCCACTACCCGTTTGGCGTATTGGATCGGAATCCTGCGCTGCCCTCCCTCCGTAAAAACAATGGCACCAACCACCGCAACCATCAATACTAAAAGGAACAGCATGACAAGCACAGACATTTCGCCAGTGCCCATCAAATCCATTGACTGAAAAATTGCCGCCGGTGTTCCAGCAACAATTCCAGAAAAAATGATCAGGGAAATTCCATTTCCTATTCCCCGCTCAGTAATCTGTTCTCCCAGCCACATCAGAAAACATGTACCGGCCGTAAGGGTCAAAACCGTCATCATTCTGAAGGACCAACCCGGCTCCGGTACAATGAGGCCGCCACTCGGACTTTTCATAGCTTCCAATCCGACAGCGATGCCTGACCCCTGGATCATACTCAATACCACTGTTCCATACCGGGTGTATTGAGTGATCTTTTTTTGCCCCTGCTCCCCCTCCTTTTTCAACCTTGCCAGGTAGGGAGAAACAATCGTCATCAACTGAATGATGATCGATGAACTGATATAGGGCATAATGCCCAGAGCAAATATTGTCAGCCGGCTTAATGCTCCGCCGGAAAACATATCGAAAAAACCCAGTATAGTTCCCTGGGCCCGGGCAAACAATTCTGCCAGCGCAACCGAGTTAATACCCGGGGTCGGGATATGGGCACCAATCCGATAAACAACTAAAAGCCCAAGCGTAAAAAGAACCCGCTTCTTCAGCTCAGGTACGCGAAAAATATTGCCAAAACTATCAGCGCCACTCATCTAGAGGTTAACAACCTTTCCCCCGGACTTTTCAATTTTGGCCTGAGCTGATCCGCTGAATTTATGCGCATGAACATTTAATGATTCCGTCAGTTCACCACAGCCCAGGATCTTTACCAATGCAGTTTTCTTGATCAGCCCTTTTTCCTTCATCACTTCCGGGGTTACAGGATCTATACCGGCACAACGAGCCAGGTCACATACATTAACAATCTCAAACTGCTTCTTAAATATATTGGTGAACCCGCGCTTGGGCAATCTTCTATAAATAGGCATCTGCCCACCTTCAAACCATGGATGAGGGCTTCCTCCTGATCGGCATTTCTGGCCCTTTTGTCCCTTGCCGGAAGTTTTTCCCGTCCCAGAACCTATACCTCGACCAACGCGTTTTCTATTCTTTCGTTCCGGGCCCTTCAAGTTTGATAATTGCAACATTCCCTATCCTCAGTAAAAATCAGGGTAAATTATTTGTCACGCAGGCGAGAACATTCTTTAAGACCGCGTAAAGCCGTCAACCCCTGAATGGTTGCCTTGACCACATTATGCGGATTATTGGTTCGCAAACATTTTGTCAAAACATCGCGAACTCCAACGGCCTCCAACACTGCCCTTACAGCACCACCAGCTATCAATCCAGTACCTCTTGACGCGGGCTTCATCAAAACCCTGCCGGCTCCATAAGCACCTATCACTTCGTGCGGAATGGAAGAACCTTCCAGGCTGACTGTCACCATATCCCTTTTGGCCTTTTCCACACCTTTGCGTATTGCTTCCGGGACTTCGTTAGCCTTTCCCAAACCCCAGCCAACCTTGCCATCACGATTGCCCACCACTACCAGCGCGCTGAAGCTGAAACGACGTCCACCTTTCACAACTTTAGCTACACGGTTGATCTTTACAACCTTATCAACAAAATCTGTGGGTTTTTCCGGCTCCCGTTGTCGCAACACTTCCTCCTGCGTTATGGATTAAAATTTTATACCTTTTTCCCGAACAGCATCAGCCAAAGCTTTAATACGCCCGGCATACAAAAATCCGTTTCGGTCATAATAAACTTCCTTGATACCCTTTGCGGCTGCTGCTTCACCAACAAGTGAGCCAACCAATGTCGCCGCTTTCAGGTTTCCCCCTGTTTTCATCTGTTCTTTGAAGTTGGGTGAAAGCGAAGACATCGCCACAAGGGTTTTTCCCTCATTGTCATCAACAATTTGAGCGTATATATGTTTGGTGCTTCGGAACACTGTCAAACGGGGTCTGCCTGATTGCTTCTGCACCTTGAGCTTGACCCTTTTTTTTCTCTGCAAACGCAGTCGTTCCCGTTCAGAGGTTTTCATAGTTCTTATCCTTTACCTACAGCTGCTTTACCAGCTTTTCTGCGAATTCTTTCCGTAGAGTACATGACCCCTTTTCCTTTATAAGGTTCTGGCGGTCGGAAACCGCGTATTTCCGCAGCGGTCTGGCCAACACTTTCCTTATTGGTTCCTTTTACAACAATTGTATTTTTTTTGGGATCAACATCAAACTCAACACCTTCCGGGGCGGGGTAATTGATTGCATGCGAATGCCCCAGGTTTAAGACCAGGTTTTTCCCCTTTAACTCGACTCGATATCCCACGCCTACAATATTAAGCTGTTTTGAGTAGCCTTCTGTAACCCCAATCACCATATTGTTAATCAACGTACGAGTCAGTCCATGCAGAGACCGATCCAGCCTGCCATCTGTAGGACGAGTCACCGTAACCACACCATCTTTCAGCTCAATCTTCATATTCGGGTGCAACACACGCTGCAACTGACCCTTTGGCCCTTTTACCGAAACATTTGATCCGTTGATTTTCAAATCTACCCCAGAGGGCACATTAATTGGTTTTTTTCCAATTCGAGACATTGCGATACTTCTATATCAGTTCAGTGTTTATGCCCAGCCTCAATAGCCGGGCTCAAAAATTAAAGATCCGTTCTGCAACACTTAGCCACACTGCTTACCAGACGTGGCCAAGCACTTCTCCTCCAACCCCTTTTTCCCTACACTCACGATCAGTCATCACCCCCGCAGAGGTAGACATAATAGCCAGCCCCAGACCATTGAGAACTTTGGGCACTCTGTCCCGCTTGACATAGTTTCTCCGGCCAGGCTTACTGATTCGTTTGATCCCGCGAATGACCGGCTCATCATCTTTATATTTCAAATACACCCGGATTATTCCCTGCAGATTATCCTCATAAAACCGGAAATTTTTGATATAGCCTTCTTCCTTCAAAATTTCCACGATACGGGTTTTCATCTTTGAGCCGGGGACATCAACCCTCGGGTGCCTGACCATCAGCCCGTTTCGAATACGGGTAAAAAGATCAGCGATGGGATCGGTCATCATAACGAAACATTACTCCAAAAAATAATTAGTTTAAACTACCAACTTGCCTTTGTAACACCTGGAATTTCACCGCGCAAAGCTCTTTCTCTGAAACAAATTCGACACATACCGAATTTTCGAAGATACCCTCGAGGCCTGCCACAAACATTACACCTGTTATACTGGCGCACTTTAAATTTCTGTTCTCGCTTCGACTTGGCGACTAGTGATTTCTTTGCCATATTCCCTTACTTTCTAAGCGGTAGTCCCATATGGGTTAACAAACACCTTCCCTGCTCATCATTTTGTGCCGAGGTGGTGATTGTTATATTCATTCCCTTCACTTTTTCAACTTTATCAAACACTATTTCCGGGAAAATCAATTGTTCCTTAAGTCCAATCGTGTAGTTACCTCGACCATCAAACGCCTTGGGAGGCAACCCTTTAAAATCTCTTACCCGGGGCAACGCGAACGAAACCAATCGCTCATAAAACTCATACATCCTGTTTCCCCGCAAAGTCACCTTGAGCCCTATTGAAACCCCTTCACGCAACTTGAAGTTTGAGATCGATTTTTTCGCCTTGGTGACCACTGGCTGCTGCCCGGTAATTACCCTTAACTGGTCAATGCCCGATTCAATAAGCTTGGAGTTCTGCAATGCCTCACCCAGTCCCATATTGACCGTAATCTTGGTCATCCTGGGAACCTGCATAATATTACCGAGACCCAGCTCTTTCTGGATAGCGGCCTGATGCTTTTCGTAATAGCTTGTTTTAAAATTTGACATTACTACACCTTATCCAGGACATCGCCGGTTTTCACACAGACCCGGACACGTTTTCCATCTTCAAGTTTTTTCAGCTTGGTCCGCACCCCCTTACCCACCTTGTCGCTGACCAGCAGAACATTGGAGATATGAATCTTTCCTTCTTTTTCTATGATGCCGGGTTGACGGGTTTTGCCATCTCCCTTTGTGTGGCGCTTAACCATATTAAGTTTTTCAACCGTAACCCTTTGCTCTTCAGGGAAGATCGCCAGGAGTTTTCCTTTTTTTCCTTTTTCTTTCCCAGAAATCACCTGGACAATATCGTCCTTTTTAAGACCAAGTTTATAAGACGCCTTTTTCACTACAGCACCTCCGGAGCAAGCGAGAGTATTTTCATATAACGCTTGGCACGCAATTCACGGCCCACCGGACCAAATATACGAGTCCCTACCGGCTCCCTGCCTTCCCCAATCAGAACCGCGGCGTTATTGTCAAATTTAATATAGGTGCCATTCGAGCGGCGCAACTCTTTGCGAGTTCTTACAACCACAGCTTTTTTTACTTCGCCTTTCTTAAGGCTGCTCTGAGGGTCAACCTCTTTGACCGCGACCACGATAACATCCCCAATCCGGGCATAACGCCGACGTGACCCACCCAGGACCTTGATGCATTGAACCACCTTGGCTCCAGAATTATCCGCCACATCTAAAACTGTTCTCAGTTGAATCATGACGCTTTACCTGCCTCCTCACCTTTCTTGATGATCTCCACCAAGCGCCAGCGTTTGGTTTTGCTCAGCGGCCGGGTTTCGCGGATACTAATGAAATCACCAGGACAGCATTCGTTTTTCTCATCGTGGGCACTATACTTACGCGAACTTTTAACCACTTTCTTAAACTTGGGGTGAGTGAACTTACGCTCCACCTTCACAACAACGGTTTTATCCATTTTACTACTCACCACAAGGCCCATCAGGGTTTTTCTAGTCGTCTTCTCCAAAAGCTTTTACAACTCCAATTTAAAGTTCAGGGTTCACCTGTATTTTATTTATCAGAACTTTCTTTTTTCTCTTCCTGCTTTACCGAATCTTTTCCAGCAGCCCGTTGTTCATTTTGAATCGTTTTCAGCCGCGCAATATCTCTCCTGAGAAACCTGATACGACTGGGGTTTTCTATCTTGCCCGTTGCCAGTTGCAATCGCAGGTTGAAAATTTCCTGATTGATATCTACTATTTTTTCTTCCCGCTCTTTCTCAGAAAGATTTCTTACTTCTTCAGCTTTCATAATATGTTTTCTCTATTCCCGTCAGGCCTGTTTAACAACAAACCGGGTAGACACTGATAATTTATGCGCTGCCAGACGAAACGCTTCCTTGGCAATATCCTCAGGCACACCTTCCATCTCATAAAGCATTCGCCCTGGCTTTACAACAGCCACCCAAAACTCCGGATTCCCTTTACCCTTACCCATTCTTGTTTCCAATGGTTTTTTGGAAACCGGTTTGTCAGGGAAAATTCTCAGCCAGATTTTTCCTCCACGCTTTATGTAGCGGGTCATTGCAATACGCGCCGCCTCAATCTGCCGGTTGGTGATACGACCACACTCCAGCGTTTGCAAACCATAAGTGCCAAAATCCAGAGAACCACCTCGATAGGCAGTGCCACGCATTCTTCCCTTATGGCGTTTTCTATATTTAACTCTTTTGGGCATCAACATGATGCATTATCTCCAAAAAAAAACATTTACAGACAGATTGCTGCCCGATTTAAGCACCAAAACTCAGGCCGAAGCCTTTTCTTTTTCTTTTTCCTGGAATCCCTGAGGCGGCTCAATACCTTTGCCCGGGAGAATATCTCCCTTATAAACCCAAACCTTCACTCCAATAATTCCAAAGGTGGTATTTGAACTCGCTGTCCCATAATCGATATCCGCCCTCAAGGTATGAAGAGGAACACGTCCCTCCCGGTACCATTCACTGCGGGCAATTTCTGCTCCTCCCAACCGACCCGAGACCCTTATTTTTATTCCCTTAGCCCCAAACCGAAGCGCCGAAACCACACTCTTCTTCATCGCGCGGCGAAAAGAAACCCTCTTCTCCAATTGCAGGGCTATATTTTGTCCTATCAAAGCCGCATCCAACTCAGCACGGCGCACCTCTTTAATATTCAGGTTCACCTGCTTGCCAGACATAACCTTCTGCAACTCAAGCTTAAGCCTGTCAACCTCCAGACCTTTCTTCCCAATGATGATTCCTGGTCGTGCAGTGTGAATATTGACCCGAACACGGTTTGCGGAACGCTCAATTTCCACCCTGGAAATACCTGCATGGGCGAGTGTTTTAAAGATATGTTTCCGGAGAGCCATATCCTCAATCAACTGGTCGGAATATCCTTTCCTGGCATACCAGTTAGATATCCAAGTTTTGCTGAATCCCAACCTAAACCCATAAGGGTGAACTTTTTGACCCACGCTCTATTCTCCTTAAGATTCTTTTTCTTCCAGTATCAAAGTAATATGACTGGTCTTCTTTTGTATCATGGTTGCCATTCCACGAGCCCTTGGCATATTGCGCTTCCATGTCACACCTTCATCAACCTGCACGTTTTTGATCACCAAATCATCCACATCAAGGATCTTATGGTTCTCCTCCGCATTGGCGATTGCAGACTTCAACAGCTTTTGAATCTTGTCAGCCGCACGCTTGCGAGTGAACGCAAGAATATTGATGGCGTCATTCACGTTCTTACCGCGAATCAAATCCGCTACCAACCGCGCCTTGCGGGGTGCCGTTCTTGTATGCCTGAGTTGAGCTTTAACTTCCATGATATATCTTTTTTATTTAGTCACTGCTTTTTTGGTTTTACCGCCATGAGATCTGAATGTACGAGTGGGAGCAAATTCGCCCAGCTTATGGCCAACCATATTTTCCGAAACAAAAACCGGTAGAAATTTCTTACCATTGTGAACCGACAAAGTATGCCCGACAAAATCCGGTGTAATCGTTGATCTGCGAGACCAGGTCTTGCAAACTTTCTTTTCATTCTTCCGGTTCATCTCATCGATTTTATTCTGCAAATGCGAATCGACAAACGGTCCTTTTTTTAATGATCGAGCCATACCAAAACCTCAGTTTATTTTTTCTTTTTGCGGCTGAGAATAAATTTATTCGATGGTTTTTTAACACGTCTTGTCTTCAATCCTTTAGCACTCTGTCCCCAGGGACTACAAGGGTGACGACCCCCTGAAGACCGACCTTCACCACCACCCATCGGATGATCCACAGGGTTCATGGCAACCGCACGAACACGGGGACGACGCCCCATCCATCTCACTCTTCCAGCCTTACCTATAGAAACATTTTCATGATCAGCGTTTCCCACCGTACCAATGGTTGCCCGACAGTTTTTGTGAATCAGCCGAACCTCACCCGACCTCAGCTTGAGATTGACATACTCCCCCTCTTTAGCCATCAACTGAACACCACCGCCGGCACTACGAGCAATCTGCGCCCCTTTTCCAGGTCGCATCTCTACATTATGAATCAAAGTACCTTCTGGAATGTCTTTAAGAGGAAGACAATTACCAACACGAATCTCGGCGTTCTCACCCGACATCAACACATCCCCCACATTCAGCTTGGAAGGAGAAATGATATACCGCTTTTCCCCATCCGAATATGACAGAAGGGCGATGCGTGCGCTACGATTGGGATCGTATTCAATACCCACGACTTTTGCCGGAATTCCATCCTTCCGGCGTTTGAAGTCTATGATCCGATACTGCTTCCGATGACCGCCACCTCTACGCTTGGCAGTGATTCGCCCATTATTGTTTCGCCCGCCCTTCCGTGCTATGGCAACGAGCAGACTTTTTTCTGGAGTCGACTTAGTGACCTCGTCGAAACCGGAAATGGTCTGGAATCTCACACCGGGTGATCTGGGCTTTAACTTTCTAATAGGCATTACCGCTTACACTCCCTCAAAAATTTCTATCCTGTCGCCTTCTTTCAACTGAACCATTGCCTTTTTCCAGGTTTTAGTATGACCCATAGTTCTGCCAAACCGCTTTCGTTTGCCCCGAACTATCTGGGTGTTTACATGAAGGACTTTCACATCAAATATCTTTTGTACCGCTTCACGGATTTGAATCTTGTTAGCCGCAGGGTTCACTCGAAACAGCACCCAGTTTCCCTGGGCAAGCATATCGCTCCCCTTTTCCGTGACCAGAGGTTTCTCTATTACCTGATAAATATCCATCAGTTTAACCGTTCCTCAATTTTCTTTAGCGCGTCAGCAGTACAAACTATCCGCTCGTGGACCAGCAAGTCGAAAACATTGAGACCGTCAACCAAAAGCACATCCGCCTGCGGGAGATTGCGCGTTGCCAGCTGCAGGTTTTCGTTTTTCTCCGACACAAGAAACAGTGTTTTCGCAGGGAGCCCCAATCCATTCAACAATGCCACCGCCCCCTTTGTTTTTGGACTCTCAAGGCTGAGAGAATCCACCACCATAAAATTCCGGGTTTTAAGCCTTTCAGTTAACACGGAACTGATAGCAAGCTTCTTGGATTTTTTAGTCAACTGAAACGCATAACTTCTCGGGCTGGGCCCAAAAACTGTCATACCCCCGCGCCAAACCGGTGATCTTGTATTACCCGATCGAGCACGGCCTGTTCCCTTCTGCCTCCAGGGTTTCGCATTACTTCCATGCAAATCTCCCTTATTCTGCTTGGTCGCCGCATTTCCACCACGACGTGCGCCCAGCTGCATAGTCACATACCTCTGAACCAATTCTTCGCTGACCTTAACCTCAAAGACGCTTGCGGGAGCTTCTACAGTGCCCACTTTTTTATTGCTGCTGTCTACGATATCTAATTCCGGCATAACGGAAAAACTCAACCCTTAAGATTTGTAAATGTTTAAAATCCCACCATTGGCCCCGGGGACGGCCCCCTTGACCAGCAACAAATTATTTTCAACATCGACCCGGACGACTTTAAGGTTTTTCACCCGGACATTATGACCGCCCATCCGACCCGGCATACCCGTCCCCTTAAAAACCCTGCCAGGATAAGTATGCATACCTATCGAACCGGTACCTCGATAGCTTTCATGATGACCATGAGAGGCTGGCGCTCCGCCATAATTATACCGCCTGAAAACCCCGGCAAATCCCCGGCCCTTGGCTACCCCCACCACCGAGATCTTATCGCCCTCACTGAAAACATCTACTTTAAGCGGTTTCCCCATGGCATCATCATCAACATCCTCACCCCTGAATTCACGAAGAATTTTCGCAGGTTCAGCTTTATGCTTATCATAAAAACCCTGCAAAGGTTTGCTGGTATGTTTCGGCTTTCGAGATCCATATGCCAGCATGAGAGCCTGGTATCCGTCTTTCTCTTCAGTCCGCTTCAACACCGGCACACAACGTTCAACATGAATCACGGTAACCGGGACACAGTCACCCTTATCGTCAAACACTTCGGTCATGCCGATTTTTTTTCCAATTAATACACTCATTTTTACTCTGAATTAAAGCTTGATCTCAATATCAACACCCCCGGACAGATCCAGCTTCATCAGCGCATCTACGGTTTGGGGGGTCGGCTCAAGGATTTCAAGGATCCGCTTATGCGTTCGAATCTCAAATTGCTCACGAGATTTTTTATCCACATGAGGGGAACGCAAAACGGTCCATTTATTTTTCATCGTAGGCAAGGGTATTGGGCCGACCACCTTGGCACCAGTGCGCCGGGTGGTTTCCACGATTTCCCCTACCGACCAATCCAGCAACTTATGGTCGTATGCCTTGAGTCTGATTTTTATTTTCTGGTCGCTCATTATTCGATGATCTCACCAACAACTCCGGCTCCCACCGTACGACCACCTTCGCGAATCGCGAAGCGAAGCTCTTTAGCCATTGCTACCGGCGTGATCAGCGTAATTTCCATTGAGACATTATCGCCAGGCATTACCATTTCCACACCTGCCGGCAGAGTCGCAACACCCGTCACATCGGTAGTTCTAAAATAAAATTGCGGGCGGTAACCATTAAAGAAAGGAGTATGCCGACCACCCTCATCTTTAGTCAGAATATAAACTTCCGCCTTGAATTTTGTATGCGGAGTGATGGAACCGGGCTTCGCCAAAACCTGACCACGCTCAATTTCTTCGCGCTTGGTTCCACGCAAAAGAACACCCACGTTTTCTCCAGCACGGCCCTCATCAAGAAGTTTGCGGAACATTTCAACACCCGTCGCAGTGGTTTTTGTAGTTGGCTTAAACCCAACGATCTCGATCTCCTCACCAACCTTAACAACACCGGTCTCAACACGTCCGGTCGCAACCGTTCCACGGCCTGAAATACTAAAGATATCTTCAATCGGCATCAGGAAAGGCTTATCTACAGGCCGATCAGGCACCGGAAAATAAGTATCAAGCGCCTCCATTAACTCCATAATAGGCTTAGTTTTTTCTTCATCTTCCGGATTTTCCAAAGCCTGCAACGCGCTTCCACGAATCACAGGAATATCGTCACCCGGAAATTCATATTTGCTCAATAATTCGCGCACTTCGAGCTCAACGAGATCCAATAGCTCAGGATCATCAACCATGTCACATTTATTCATAAAAACAACAATCTTAGGAACACCTACCTGACGCGCCAAAAGGATATGCTCACGGGTCTGCGGCATAGGGCCATCGTTAGCAGAGATAACCAGAATCGCACCATCCATTTGAGCCGCACCGGTGATCATATTCTTGACATAATCAGCATGACCGGGACAGTCAACATGGGCATAATGACGAGTCTCAGAATTGTATTCAATATGAGCAATAGCGATCGTAATTCCTCGCTCTTTTTCCTCGGGGGCTTTATCAATTTGATCAAACGCGATTGTCTCTGCCAATCCTTTTTTAGACAGAACCTCTGAAATAGATGCAGTGAGTGTCGTCTTTCCATGGTCAACGTGACCAATGGTACCAACGTTTAAATGCGGTTTATCTCGAACAAATTTTTCTTTAGCCATGCCGGTTCACTCCAATATATTTTCAAATAATTTTTATTAAACTGCTAATTTCTCTTTTGACCCTGTTGCCTTAGCCACCAACTCTTCAGCAATCGCGGCAGGAACACCCTCATACTTGGCAAACTCCATGGAGTAATTCGCGCGCCCCTGAGTGGCCGATCGCAGATCGGTGGAGTACCCGAACATCCCAGAGAGCGGGACTTCTGCCCTAATCACTTTCGCACCGGCACGATCAGAAAGGTCTTTGATCTTGCCGCGCTTGGAATTCAGCTTACCTATCACATCGCCCATAAACTCTTCAGGCGTAACGACCTCCACATCCATAACCGGTTCCAGCAATTGAGGAGATCCTTTTTTACAAGCTTCCCTAAAAGCCATGGAAGCACAAATTTTAAATGCCATCTCAGAAGAGTCGACATCATGGAACGACCCGTCCAGCAATGTCACAGAAACATCCACCGTGGGGTATCCACACATAATACCTCTCCCCATTGCCTCCTCAACACCCTTCTGCACAGCAGGAATAAACTCACGGGGAATAGCACCCCCAACAATTTTATTGACAAACTCAAAACCCGTTCCAGCCTCTCTTGGTTCGACCTTGATCACAACATGACCGTACTGGCCGCGCCCACCACTCTGCTTGACATATTTGTTTTCGTGCTCAACAGCCTTGGTGATCGTTTCTTTATAGGCCACCTGAGGTTTGGACACATCCACATCAAGAGAAAACTCACGTCGCATCCGGTCAACCAGAATTTCAAGATGCAATTCACCCATACCCGAAATTACAGTCTGATTCGTATCAGGATCAACACGCACCTTAAACGTAGGATCCTCCTGAAGAAGCTTGACAAGACAGTCCGAGAGCTTTTCCTGCTCAGCTTTGGTTTTTGGCTCGATGGCCACAGATATAACCGGCTCAGGAAACTGAATCGCCTCAAGAATGATCGGGTTATCCTGATCACAAAGAGTGTCCCCGGTATAGCTCTTTTTCAATCCGATCACCGCCGCAATATCACCGGCCCGCACCGTATCAACCTCTTCCCTCTTATTAGCATGCATCCTCAGGATTCGGCCGACACGCTCTCTTTCATTTTTTGTTGAATTATAAACATAGGAACCGCTGGTCAATTTACCGGAATAAACACGCACAAACGCCAACTGACCAACAAAAGGATCAGTCATAATCTTAAAAGCCAGAGCAGACAGCGGATCCGCCGCATCAAGCTTTCGAGTCTCTTCTTTCTGGGTGTTTGGGTTTGAGCCGGTAATGGATTTGAGCTCCTGGGGGGAGGGGAGGTAGTAGACAACCGCATCAAGCAATTGCTGGACACCTTTATTTTTAAAAGCGGCACCACATAAAATCGGAGTAAATGTGTTTTCCAGGGTTCCCTTTCTCAGTGCCGCGACAATTTCATCACGCGACACATCTTCTCCACCGAGAAACTTTTCCATGATCGCGTCATCCACATCCGAAACCGATTCGATCAGTTTTTCCCTGTACTCTTCAGCCTGACCCTGATATTCCGCCGGGATATCAACAACATCGAAGGTTTCCCCTTTATTCTTGGCATCGGAATACACATTCGCCTTCATATCAATCAGGTCAATCACACCCAGGAAACCAGCCTCGGCACCCAGTGGAAGCTGAATGGCAACTGGATACGCCCCCAGTTTTTCCACCATCTGCTTAACACAAGCCAGGAAATCCGCTCCAGCCCGATCCATCTTATTGACAAAACATATTCTTGGCACCTTATATTTGCTCGCCTGTCGCCAGACAGTCTCAGATTGGGGCTCAACACCACTCACCGCATCGAATACGCCCACAGCACCATCAAGGACCCGCAAAGACCTTTCGACCTCAGCCGTAAAATCAACATGGCCGGGCGTATCAATAATATTGATCTGGTGATCACGCCAGGAACAAGTTGTCGCCGCAGAGGTGATAGTGATTCCCCGCTCCTGCTCCTGCTCCATCCAATCCATCGTAGCGTTGCCGTCATGCACTTCGCCAATCTTATGACTCTTACCCGTGTAGTAAAGGACACGCTCAGTCGTTGTTGTTTTACCAGCATCGATATGAGCAATGATCCCGATATTACGGGTTTTTTCAGGCTGTATTTTCTTACTCATTTAAATTACCAATCTCCATTTACCAGCGGTAATGCGCGAAGGCCTTATTCGCCTCAGCCATTCGATGAACTTCCTCTTTTTTCTTAACCGCTCCGCCAGAATTTCCAAAAGCATCCAAAATTTCGCCCGTCAACTTCTCAGCCATCGACCTGCCCGAACGCGCCTTAGCATTCTGGATCATCCACCGAATACTGAGAGCCAGCCTGCGGTTCTCCTTGACCTCAACAGGGACCTGATAGGTTGCGCCACCAACCCTTCGAGATCGAACCTCCAATAAAGGCGCCGCATTTTCCACCGCCTTACGAAAAACCCGCAAAGGATCTTCCTTGCTTTTCTCGGCAACACTGTCCAGAGCCTTGTAAAGAATACTTTCCGCTTTCCCCTTTTCTCCTTTTCGCAAAATGCAATTGATGAAACGGGCAACCAGCAGATCATTGAACTTAGGATCAGGAATTATTTTTCTTTTCTGTGCTTCTCTTCGTCTTGCCATAAAAATTATCGATTATTATTTTTTAGGTTTTTTCGTCCCATACTTCGAACGGCTCTGCATTCGGCTTTCCACCCCAAGCGTATCAAGGCTACCCCGGACCACATGATACCGAACACCGGGCAAATCTTTAACTCGACCACCGCGGATCATAACAATAGAATGCTCCTGCAAGTTATGACCCACACCGGGAATATAGGTGGTCACCTCCATGCCGTTCGTCAACCTGACTCGAGCCACTTTTCGGAGAGCTGAATTTGGCTTTTTAGGTGTAGACGTGTACACCCGCACACAAACTCCCCGCTTTTGCGGACAAGATTTCAAAGCCGGACTGTTACTTTTTCCGACCGGTTTTTTCCGACCGGACTTCACTAACTGATTGATCGTAGGCAAAAAACAGACCTCCCTAAAAGGCAATCCACATAATCCGAGCACCAAATAAAACTGAAAACACCCGATGACTCAATAAAAACAAAGGGTTATATCAGACAGATATAGGCGTGAAAAAGTTGTAATTGTAGCACCGAAACTGACTTAGTCAAGCGAAAAAAAGGGGTTCCTCGTTTTTTATTCCGCCGCGACCGGAGCCTGATCTTCCTTCTGGTCAGCCCCCTCAATTTCAGGTTCTTCAATACGAATTCCGCTATAGGCCCGGCACCCCGTTCCCGCCGGAATCAATCTTCCCATTGTCACGTTTTCTTTCAATCCGACCAGGTTATCCATTTTACCGCTCACACTCACTTCCGTTAACACACGTGTGGTTTCCTGGAAAGAAGCTGCTGAAATAAAGCTTTCCGTGCTGAGCGATGACTTGGTGATACCTAGGAGCACCGGGGCACCCTTAGCCGGTTTTTTCTTATTTTTGATGGCTTCCTGATTAGCCTGGTTGAAGACTTTCTTGGTCACCTGTTCTCCAACCAGAAAATCCGTATCGCCTGAATCTTCAATAACTAAATGCCGCAGCATTTGCCGAACGATAACCTCAATATGCTTATCGTTAATTTGCACACCCTGCAGACGATAGACCTCCTGGACCTCATTCACCAGATATTTCTGCAATTCATCTTCACCAAGCACCCGCAAAATATCATGCGGATTGGAGGCGCCATCCATCAAAGGTTCACCGGCAACCACCTCATCGCCTTCGTGGACGTTGATGTGTTTGCCCCTCGGAATCAGGTATTCACATTCGTCACCCGATTCACCCACTACGACGACCTTGCGCATACCCTTGACAAACCCTCCAAACTTGACCGTTCCGGAAATTTCCGTGATCGTTGCCTGCTCATGGGGTTTACGAGCTTCAAACAACTCTGCCACACGAGGCAAACCACCGGTGATATCTTTTGTCTTTGCAGATTCGCGCGGAATTTTAACAATCAAATCCCCAGCACTCACCATATCGCCTTCGTTCACGTTAATGTTCGCACCTGCTGGCAGGATATATCGACGCACGGTTTCACCCTTTTCATCCTTGAGCGAAATCCGCGGCTGTTTTTTCTCATCACGGTGACTGATAATAACCTTGGTAGAGAGACCCGTGATATCGTCAAAATCTTCTTTCATGGTGACACCCTCAATCACATCACCAAATGCAATAGTTCCTGAGACCTCGGTCAAAATTGCATTTGTATAAGGATCCCACTCAATCAGGGTTTGACCCTCTTGCACTTCCTGGCCATCACTAACCTTGATTTTTGCTCCATACACAACTGAGAACCGTTCTTTTTCACGCCCCGTCTCATCCTGAATCACCAGGCTGCCGTTCCGGTTCATAACTATAATCTCACCATTACGGTTTTTAAGGGTACGCAATCCAAGATACTTGACCAAACCACCCCGCTTTGTATTCAAGGTCGTTTGCTCGACAACCCTGCTGGCAGTTCCACCAATGTGGAATGTTCTCATGGTCAGCTGGGTCCCCGGCTCACCAATGGACTGCGCAGCGATGACACCTACCGGCTCGCCAACTTCAACCCATTGCAAAGTAGCCATGTTGCGCCCATAACACTTAACACAAACACCCAGCTTGGATTCACAGGTCAGGCAAGAACGCATTTTGATTTTTTCTATACCTGCGTTTTCAATTGCCTGCACAGTCTCTTCCACAATCAGACTGTCCGCCTTGGCCAATACTTCGCCTGTAAACGGGTCAATAACATCTTCCAGAACCGTCCTGCCCAAAATTCTCTCTCCCAGAGGCTGAATAATTTCTCCGGCCTCAACCAGGGAGATCGCATTAATACCCTTGAGGGTACCGCAGTCATCTTCCTGAACAATCATATCCTGGGCCACATCAACAAGCCGCCGGGTGAGGTAACCTGAATTCGCGGTTTTCAGTGCTGTATCCGCAAGACCCTTTCGAGCTCCATGCGTAGAAATGAAATACTGAATCACCGAAAGTCCTTCACGAAAATTAGCGGTGATAGGCGTTTCTATAATTTCACCGGAAGGTTTAGCCATCAGGCCGCGCATTCCAGCCAACTGGCGCAACTGCTGGGCACTGCCGCGGGCACCCGAATCGGCCATGATAAAAATGGAATTAAAGTCCTTGGTGGTTTTTCCCACAACAGTAGACTCATCTTCCGCTTCCAGCTCTTTAAACATTTCTTCAGATACTTTTTCTGTAACGTGCGCCCAGATATCAATGACCTTGTTATACCTTTCGCCATTGGTAATGAGACCATCCCTGTACTGCTTGTGAACCTTGAGGACCTCATCATTGGTTTTATCAACCAACTGCACTTTAGTTTTCGGAATTCGCATCTGGTCAATAGAAATACTGAGTCCCGCCTCCGTGGCGTATTTAAATCCCAATTCCTTGACACTGTCCAACAAGGAAACTGTTTTTTCCCTTCCCACCATGAGGAAAGATTTGGAAAAAAGATCTGACAGGGATTTCTTATCCATCAGCCGGTTCACCAGCTCAAAAGGCAAGCCTTCAGGCAAAACTTCACCAAGGAGCACCCGACCCGTTGTTGTCTGGATCAGCTCTCCTTCAATGCGGACCATAATTTGCGCCTGCAGATCGAGTTCATCCGCATCGTATGCGGCCACGACTTCCTTTTGACACGAGAAAACCTTACCGCCTCCTTTTACATTTCCCCGAACCTTTGTCATGTAATAACAACCCAAAACAATATCCTGAGTTGGAACGGCAATCGGTTTTCCATTTGATGGAGACAAGACATTGTTGGAAGACATCATCAACAATTTGCTTTCAGTTCTCGCCTCCATGGAAAGCGGCACGTGAACCGCCATCTGGTCACCATCGAAGTCGGCATTGAAAGCGGTACAAACCATTGGATGCACCTGAATGGCTTTACCCTCAATCAGCAAAGGCTCAAAAGCCTGGATACCCAGTCGATGCAGCGTCGGCGCCCTGTTAAGCAGGATCGGATGCCCCTTCACCACTTCTTCAAGCACTTCCCAGACTTCAGCGCGCTCCTGTTCAACCATTTTTTTCGCGGTCTTGATAGTCGCGGCATAACCTTTTTCTTCCAGCCTGTTAAACACAAAAGGCTTGAACAACTCAAGCGCCATCTTCTTGGGCAGACCACACTGGTGGAATTTCAAATGAGGCCCAACAACAATGACAGAACGGCCTGAATAATCCACCCGTTTTCCCAACAGGTTTTGCCGGAACCGGCCTTGTTTACCCTTAAGCATGTCACTTAAAGATTTTAAAGGACGTTTGTTAGTTCCACGCAAGGTTCGCCCTCGACGTCCATTATCAAACAGCGCAGAAACCGCCTCCTGCAACATTCGTTTTTCGTTCCGGATAATAATCTGCGGAGCTTTCAATTCCTGAAGACGCTTCAATCTGTTATTCCGGTTTATCACACGCCGGTAAAGATCATTAAGGTCAGAGGTCGCAAAACGTCCGCCATCCAATGGAACCAGCGGTCTCAATTCAGGAGGAATTACAGGAATAACCTGCAGGATCATCCACTCCGGCTTATTGCCAGATTTTCGAAATGCCTCAACGATCTTAAGACGCTTGGCAACTTTTCTGCGGTTCATCACCGATTTGGTGGTGATCATCTCCTCTTTTAAATCGGCAGCGAGGTTGTCTAGGTTCATCGGCTTGAGCAGCTCCGTAACCCCCTCGGCACCAATCATCGCCCGGAAAGTATCGGGGAATTCCATTTCCATCTCCCGGTACTCCTCCTCGGTCAAAATCTGACCGACTTCCAAATCCGAATCACCGGGATCAGTCACCACATAATTTTCAAAATATATAATTCGCTCAAGATCTTTAAGGGGAATGTCCAGCAGATGCCCAAGACGACTGGGCAGTCCCTTGAAATACCAGATATGCGCAACCGGGCTGGCAAGTTCAATATGACCTAAACGTTCACGGCGCACTTTTGAGAGAATGACTTCAACGCCACACTTCTCACAAATGACACCCTTATGCTTCATCCTTTTGTATTTACCGCAGGTGCACTCCCAGTCCTTAACAGGACCAAAAATTTTCGCACAGAACAAACCATCCCTTTCCGGTTTAAAAGTACGGTAATTGATGGTTTCGGGTTTCTTAACCTCTCCATAAGACCAGGAACGGATTTTCTCCGGCGATGCAATCCGCACCCGGAGGGCATCAAACATGATCGGATTTTTTGGCTTATCGAAATATGTCAGGCTATCCACCAGGGATTTCTCCTATTTTAGGTTTTCGCAAACCGCTTTTTATTTATATGATCTACACCTCTTAAAAAATCTTGAGGCCTTAGAAACTTAATCAATCACTTCAAACAACTTTTCCAGATTCGATCAACTCAACATCAATGGCCAGACTCTGCAATTCCTTGATGAGAACGTTGAACGACTCAGGAAGACTTGGGTTCAAATGGGTGTCTCCCTTGACAATGGCCTCATACATACGCTTACGGCCTTCCACATCATCAGATTTAACCGTGAGCATTTCCTGCAAGGTATAAGCCGCACCATAAGCCTCCAGGGCCCAGACCTCCATCTCTCCAAGCCTTTGACCCCCAAACTGCGCCTTACCTCCAAGAGGTTGCTGAGTGACCAGAGAATACGGCCCCGTAGACCGGGCGTGAATCTTGTCATCAACGAGATGGTGCAGTTTGAGCATATACAGGTAACCCACCATGACATTTTGCCGGAATAAACGTCCTGTCCTTCCATCATAAAGCGGGATCTCACCTGATTCAGAGCAACCACCATCTGACAACAGTTTTCTCACTTCGCCTTCACGAGCACCATCAAACACAGGTGTCGCCATGTGTTCTCCGTTTGCCTTGGCGGCCATGCCAAGATTCGTTTCCAGGATCTGGCCCACGTTCATTCGCGAAGGCACACCCAGTGGATTCAGGATCAACTCTATAGGTTGACCGCTTTCCATATAAGGCATGTCTTCTTCAGGAACAATGGTCGACACAACACCCTTATTACCATGACGCCCTGCCATTTTATCGCCAACCTGCAGTTTGCGTTTCATGGCCATAAAGACCTTGACCAGCTTGATCACACCCGGGGCAAGATCATCACCTTTTTTCAAGTCCGATACTTTTTCATCAAGCATGGACTTCAGAACCTGAACCTGTTCTTTTGAGTTCGCCTCCATTTCTAAAAGCGTTTTTTCACTATCACTTTTAACCGGAACCTTAGCCAGATCCTTAATACTCATTTTGGCGATCAATTCCGCATCGATCACCTGCCCCTTCTTAAAAGCGACCTTTCCTACTGTTGTGGACTTAGTTGCCGACTGGCCCACAATCAAGGAACGCATATTCTTCTCAGTTTCACTTTTGACAATCTTTATTTCATCGGCATAATCTTTTTCAACGCGGGCGATCTCTTCTTCTTCAATGGCAAGGGTTCTTGAATCCTTATCAATCCCTTTTCTGGAGAACACCTTTACGTCAATAACCGTACCCTGGATTCCAGGAGGAACCCTGAGTGAAGTGTCACGCACATCTCCCGCCTTTTCGCCAAAGATTGCCTTGAGAAGTTTTTCTTCAGGGCTCAGCTGGGTTTCGCCTTTTGGTGTTATTTTACCCACCATGATGTCATTGGGTTTTACCGTGGCACCAATGCGAATGATTCCGCTCTCATCAAGGTTTTTCAAAGCGTCTTCACCCACATTGGAAATATCACGGGTGATCTCTTCTTTACCCTGTTTAGTGTCACGCGCTTCCACTTCAAATTCTTCTATGTGAATAGAAGTGTAAACGTCTTCTTTTACCAGCTTCTCACTTACAATAATGGCATCTTCAAAGTTGTATCCACCCCAGGGCATAAATGCCACCAGGACATTCCTACCCAACGCAAGCTCACCATGATCCGTGGAAGGACCATCCGCAAGCACATCGCCACGGCGCACCCTGTCACCCGAAGACACCAATGGACGTTGATTGACACAGGTATTCTGGTTCGACCGCTGATATTTGTTCAAAGTATAAATATCAACATTCGAATCCAACTGGCTACGTCTTGTCTTAACTTTACCCGCCGCCTTTTTTTCAGTACGAACAACAATACGAACAGCGTCTGCACTGATGACCTCGCCATCATTTTCAGCAATCACCATCGCGCCCGAGTCATGAGCAACAATAGCTTCCATACCGGTTCCCACCAGAGGAGCCTCAGAACGCAAAAGCGGTACAGCCTGCCTCTGCATGTTTGAACCCATGAGAGCCCGGTTGGCGTCATCATTTTCAAGGAAAGGAATCAAAGATGCCGCAACACTAATAAGCTGCTTGGGAGAAACATCCATGTAATCGATTTTTTCACTGGGGGACAGAACAAAATCCCCTCCCTTCCTGGCGGAAACAATAGGCTTCACAAACTTCTTTTTCTCATCCATCTCAACATTGGCCTGAGCGATGACGAATTTATCCTCAATCAGAGCAGTGTGGAAATCCACACTCTCTTTTGCCACAGAGTTTTCTACCTTGCGGTAAGGCGTTTCAATAAATCCATAATCATTCACCCTTGCGTAAGTACTCAGTGAAGCAATCAAACCAATATTCGGACCTTCAGGAGTCTCAATCGGACAAATACGGCCATAATGCGTTGGATGAACATCCCTCACTTCAAACCCTGCCCGCTCCCTGGTCAAACCGCCCGGACCCAACGCACTCAATCGCCTCTTATGTGTAACCTCGGAGAGGGGATTGGTTTGATCCATGAACTGAGACAGCTGGCTGCTGCCAAAAAATTCCTTGATCGCGGCAGTCACCGGCTTGGAGTTGATCAGGTCATGCGGCATGGAAACATCGAGGTCCTGAATGGACATACGCTCAATGATAGCCCGCTCCATACGCACCATTCCCACCCGGAACTGGTTTTCAAGAGATTCGCCAACAGCGCGAACTCTGCGGTTACCAAGATGATCAATATCGTCAATATCGCCAATTCCATTTCTGAGATCGACAATGTACCTGACCACAGCAATCAAGTCCTCCAGGGTCAACAACCTGTTATCCAGAGGAATATCCAGACCAAACTTCTGGTTCATCTTGATCCTGCCCACCACAGACAAATTATATCGCTTGGGATTGAAAAACAGGTTGCTGAACAAAGACCTGGCAATCTCTGGCGTTGGTGGATCCCCAGGACGCAATCTTTTATAAACCTCGCGAATCGCATCATCCTGGGTTTGGGTCTTGGCCGCGATCAATGTATCGCGAATCGTGGTATCAGAAGCTTCCTCGTCAATACGAAGAATCCGGATTTCATTAAGCTTGTTCTTTTTAACAACCTCAAGAACACCCTCAGTGATTTCTGAGTTAGACTCAACTTCAATCTCACCGGTTTCGGGGTCAATGATATCATCATACAAGAAACGACCGATCAAGCTTTCCTCGTCAATTTCAACCTTGACCGTCTTGGACATTCGACCCAGCTTTTTGCCAGCCGCCACAGTAACCTTTTTGCCCGACTTAAGAATGACGTCATCGGTTTTGGGATCAATCACATCTTCTTTAACCTTGAACCCGACCATCAGATTCTTACTACCCATAAAACATCTAGAATCTTTTCCGATGCTGATTTTTTCTATGGGGTAATAAGTTTCCAGGATGGACTTATTATCCATTCCAAACGCCTGCAATAGAATTGTTGCGGGCAATTTACGGCGGCGATCAATCTTAACGTGAAGAATGTCTTTAATATCAAACTCGAAGTCCACCCAGGAACCTCGATCAGGAATGATCCTCGCTGAGAAAAGAATTTTACCGCTGACGTGAGATTTGCCCTTATCGTGCGAGAAAAACGCACCAGGAGAACGATGCATCTGACTAACGATAACGCGCTCGACCCCGTTAATCATAAAAGTCCCGGTCGGGCTCATCATCGGCATCTCACCGAGGAAAATTTTCTGCTCCTTGACCTCTCTAACCGAATTAATAGTAACCTGAGGAACCTTTTCATCGGCCAAAATCTTTAAGATTTCATCAGTAACCGGTGTTTTTGCGGGGATCAAGGTTTTCGAAGTCTGCGGGCGCTTAACCTCTTCGATGATGATTTTGTCCTGCAGGTTTTTTAAGGTCTTCGCATTGACATCTATGACTTCCCGGTCAAAAAGAACCAGGCGCACCATGATTTTTATCGGATCAGAAAAGGTAAGACCCTTCTGCCTGCATTCGCTGAGCTTATGCTTTTCCTTGTAAGTAACTTCCTGCTTACAGGTTTGACAAACGACAGCCGGGCCGCCAAGTTCCTTGAACTCGCCACAGCCGCACTCCCATATACCAACCTCAAAGCCCACATACTCGATACGAGCATTGATATTCAAATCGGAGATTGGAAAAACGTCACTAAAAACTTCTTCCAATCCTCTCAACTCTCGATCTGCAGGCGCGACATCACATTGCAGGAAATATTCGAATGATTTTTTCTGGATCTCGATCAGATTAGGGATATCTATGACCGTAGGAATCCTGGCAAAGTTTTTTCTTTTTCTGAAATTGCCTAACGCTCTCTGGGAACGGTTCTTCGACATAAGGCTATATCCTTCTAAAAGAAAGATTAACGGAAAATTTACCTGTTAAGGCGTGGATAAATTTGCAGCCCACTATTCCCGTTATTTAACCTCAACCGTACCGCCAGCCTCTTCTACTTTTTTCTTAATCTCGTCGGCTTCCTCTTTCTTGACACCTTCTTTAATAGGCTTGGGAGCTGACTCCACAAGATCCTTGGCATCTTTCAATCCCAAACCAGTAATAGTTCTCACTTCCTTGATAACCTGGATTTTCTTGTCACCCGCAGAAGCGAGGATAACATCGAACTCCGTCTTTTCTTCAGCAGCAGCTTCCCCACCGCCCCCTGCAGGTGCCGCAACTGCAACCGCCGGAGCCGCAGCGGTCACACCATATTTATCCTCTAATTCTTTTACAAACTCCGACATTTCCAGAACAGTCATATTATCTATAAAGGAAACTACATCATCCTTTGTGACGGCCATTACGCCCTCCTTTCAAAATTGTGGTACCCAATGTTTAATTTAAAATATCATTACAACGGCCTTACCGAAGGCCGGATTATTCAGATGCTTTTTTTTCTCGTACCGCGTCCAGCGTTCCCACCAACTTTCTAAGCAGACTGCTGAAAACCCCAGCAAAATTTGTCGCAGGCCCATTGAAAACTGCCAGCAACTGGGAAACCAGCGCTTCTTTTGAAGGCAGGTCCGCAAGCGCCTTAACCTGTTCAGGAGAAATTTTCTTTCCCTCGACCACACCGCAAATCACCTTTGGACTTTTTGGAGCCCCGGACTTTTCAAACTCAGCCAAAGCTTTTGCGGGAGCCACAGCATCTTCAAAACTAACCACGATAGACACTGGCCCCTTAAAGTCTTCATCCAGTAACTCAAAAGGGGTATTTTTCGAGGCCTGCCGGGCCAAGGTATTCTTAATCACACGAAAATCCACAGATTTGGATCTCATATGACTTCGCAACTGTGTCAATTCAGGCGCTTCAATTCCCTGATAGTCCGCAAGAACTGCAGCTTTGGCTTTCAGAAACACCCCATTCAACTCTTCAACCTTTTTGATCTTTTCCGCGTTTGGCACGTCAGCCACCTCTTTCATTCCAATCTTCCGCCCCCGAAGGGCGAAAGCATTTCAATCAATTGGGCATATAAGCCACTTTAACCCCAACCCCCATAGTCGTTGAGACCGAAACTCCCTTTACATATTGCCCCTTGCTTGAGGCTGGCTTTGCTTTAACAAGAGCCGACATCAGGGCATGAAAATTTTCTTCCAGGGCCTCAACCGTAAAGCTGGCTTTACCCAGAGAAGCATGGATAATGCCTCCCTTGTCAACCCGGTAATCCACCTTACCCGCCTGAATAGATTCTATAGCCTGCTTCACATCAAACGTTACAGTTCCTGTTTTAGGATTAGGCATCAAGCCTCTTGGGCCCAACACTTTTCCGAGCTTTCCGACCTGACCCATCATATCCGGGGTCGCCACCACACGGTCAAACTCCATCCAGCCTCCCTGAATTTTTGTTACCAGGTCGTCACCCCCAACAAACTCTGCCCCAGCATCTTTTGCCTCTTTTTCCTTTTCGCCTTTCGCAAAGACCAGCACACGAAACTTCTTTCCTGTTCCTTTTGGCAACACAACACTGCCACGGATATTCTGATCAGCTTTTCTCGGATCAACACCCAGCCGGATCGCCACATCCAGCGACTCGTCAAACTTTTCAGACTTGACAGAAGTGGCCAGCCCCAAGGCTTCTTTCAATTCATATTTGCTATCCGGGTCAACCTTTTCAGCCGCCGACCTATGCTTTTTACCATGCTTTGCCATAACTTTTTCCCTGCCTGATCCCAGTTAGTTTTCAACCTTCAGACCCATGCTTTTCGCAGAACCCTTAATGATTTGCATCGCGGCCTCTACATCTTCAGCATTCAAGTCTTCCATTTTGACCTTTGCTATCTCTTTAACCTGTTCCTCAGTTACCGTTCCAACAAATTCCTTACTTGGATTCGATGAACCTTTCGCTATTCCAGCCGCCTGCTTTAACAAAGCAGAGGCAGGAGGAGATTTAGTAATAAAAGAAAAACTTCTATCCTTATAAACCTCAATGATCACAGGAATAATACTTCCCTCCTGACCCTGGGTTTTAGCGTTAAAGGCTTTACAAAAATCCATAATGTTCACACCATGCTGACCTAACGCAGGACCAACAGGTGGTGACGGTGTAGCCTGCCCAGCAGGAATTTGAAGTTTGATCTGACCCATCACTTCTTTTGTTGCCACTATCTTATCCCCTTTATTTTTCCACCCACCCGGCCTGATGCCAGTGAGCAATCACCTTTTACCCCGATAAAAACCGTCGACAAACAAAACCAATGCCTGCAAGCTACGA
>WAHY01000001.1:156017-171955 GCA_009873635.1 Nitrospinota bacterium | reverse complement strand
GCTATTGATTAAACCCGCTCAATCTGGGGAAACTCCAATTCCACCGGTGTAGCGCGCCCAAAAATTGAAACCATGACCCTGACTTTACCCTTGTCATGATTTACATCTTCAACAGTTCCATTAAAGTTTAAGAACGGACCCTCTATAACCCGCACACTCTCTCCTTTCTCGAAAGAGAATTTTGGTTTGGGCCTCGCCGACTCCCCTTTCACCTGATCCATGATCAACTTGACCTCATCTTCTGACAACGGAACAGGCTCACTACCTCCCCCAAGAAAACCTGTGACCTTGGGAGTATTTTTTATCATGTACCAGATATCCTGATTCATCTCGACATTGATCAGAATATATCCCGGGAAAAACTTTCTCGATGAAACTTTTTTCTTACCTTTTCGAACCTCAACCACTTCTTCGGTGGGTATAACCACCTCACCAAAGTTTTCCCCATATTTTGAGTGGCCGAACTGCTCCTCTATACTCAGTTTCACCTTCCGCTCAAATCCGGAATAGGTGTGAATAACATACCATTGCTTGGACAAGGTTCCTCCGTCAGAAATCATATAAGGCTCTGTACAATCTTCGAGAGAATTGCATCGACAATTCCCAGAAACAACGCCATCAACAAAACCACCACAACTACCACTGCGGTGCCACCCATTGCCTCTTTACGAGAAGGCCAGGTTACCTTCTTGACCTCAGCTTTCACCTCAGCCAAAAAACCAATAGCTTTTGTAATCATAACCCTCAACTTCCAACAAGTTTCTACAGGCCAGGAGGGATTCGAACCCCCAACCCTCGGATTTGGAATCCGATGCTCTACCGTTAGAGCTACTGACCTAATTCGGAATCCGCGCCAGTTTTAAAGAAGGGGAGGAATTTCCTCGGTCTGCCCAATAGCTCAGACACTCGACACAACCTCACGCCCAACCGCCCAGTTTTTCTTTATTTGGTTTCCTTATGGGGGGTATGTTTTCTGCAAAATCTACAGTATTTTTTGAATTCCAACCTTTCCGTGGTGGTCTTCTTATTCTTAGTCCCCGAATAATTCTTCCGATTACAATCAGAACACGCTAATTGAACAATAACTCTCATATAATATTAACCTAGTATTAACCCAATCTTCGGTCCAACGACCTATCATTACAACCAAAAGACATAAACCATATCCATTCAAACCCCAAGCACCTGACAATGGAAACCTGGAGCCCACGATCGGGATTGAACCGATGACCTCTTCCTTACCAAGGAAGTGCTCCACCACTGAGCTACGTGGGCATTAAGCACTCATTCACCCACCAATAAGGTGGAGCGGGAAACCGGACTCGAACCGGCGACCCTCAGCTTGGAAGGCTGACGCTCTAGCCAACTGAGCTATTCCCGCAATTTCATCCAACCTAAACTCAGGATGGGGAGGGGAGGATTCGAACCTCCGAAGGCTGAGCCGACAGATTTACAGTCTGTTCCCTTTGGCCACTCGGGAACCTCCCCGTCATTCTGGGTTAAAAACCGCGCCCCACAGTCGGCATTATTCAACCAAAGTCTCCATTGCGGGGCACTAATCCTTCTTAAACCAGTCAATTAAAACTGGAGCTGGCAAAGGGACTCGAACCCCCGACCTGCTGATTACAAATCAGCTGCTCTACCAACTGAGCTACGCCAGCTCAGCAAATAAAAAACCCCCATATTACACTTTTACTTCAAAAGATTCAATATAAATTGGAGGTTTTCAGCTATTCCGTTCAGATTAACAGGATATATTGCCGCGAAAGGGTGATATTGTGACGCACTATAGCATGGCAAGCTACCTTTTAATAGAAAAAAATAGCTACCATAGTCTACTAAATACGGGATTTTATCACTGAATTTTTATAAACACCAGATTTTTTTCCTTTATAGCACCAAATCACACAAGGAATTTAATTCCCATCCAGCTACGTTTTTTAATAACTTACTTTCAAAACTGATTCCGACCTGAGCCCTGCCTGGCTATTTTTTTCCTCTTTTTCTTTATAGACAGGTAATCCCTATCCTGATGTTCTTCAGCCGCCTGGAATTTTGTTTTACAAAAATGTGCTGTATAACGAAAATTATAATAGTCCACTGAATTCTGGGCATCCTGAAACGAAACAATATAAGGCACTATCAAGGGAAAAGACATCAAATAAATCCATGCCTTACGAGTTTCACCCGTATACCATTGGCCACCACCCGGAATCAACGAATATAACATGGCGATATCCCGGTCAAAGTACTCATACTCCTTAGTGCATCCCTTTTGGATGAGCTCTTCCATTTCTGCTTCCATTTCGGGAGTGATGCGTTTAAAGAGCAGGGGCGAATGCCCTCCACCCTTTACTCCACAAGCGGAAAAAAGAAAGACCATCCCCACTATCCCTATGATTTTAAGCAAACCCGGCATACGCGTAAAATTGAATAATTCTTTTTATATCAATAGATTATATGAAAATCTACGTTTTCCGTCAAGCTTTGGCTCTATAACAATTTTAATGGAGGAATTGTTCTCAGGAAAAGGAAACGGATTTTCCGTCTACACAATAAAAATCCACTTTCTGGCGGTTTGCTTCGAAAGGCACGTCCCACCACGGCCCAGAATAAGAAGGAGGAACACGAAATCCTATGAAATCAGCTTTTTGTCCGGGAGCAAGGGTCCCACAGGGCAACCCCAGAGATTCTGCTCCTCCACAGGTTGCCATAATCAGTATTTCCTTTCGACTTATGTCAGGCAAAATCTTTTCTGCCGCGCGTAATTCTTCCAGAAAATTCAGGGACTCGTTGCTGGCTAGTGAATCGGTACCCAAAGCCACAGTCATTCCACGATCCAACATAGCTCGAACAGGCATCAAATTTTTTCGCCCGAACCACATAGAGCTCTGCGGACAAAAAACTGAACTGACTTTTTTTTCCTCCATAACTCCCAAGTCATCAGAAATATAATTGCAATGCACCGCAATGAGACGATCTAAAATTCCTAATGAAGAAAGGTATTGTATCGGTGATTTATAAGGAGGTCTCCACTCTGTGTCCCAAGCTGATCTTTCTTTTAATAATCCTTCAAGTGAATCATCACCGAGCACCAGGAACCTTGTTTCCTCTTTAATTTCCGCGACGTGGCAAGAGATTGGGCAATGATATTGCCCTGCCAATTCCGCAAGATATCGAAACAAATCTGGAGAAACAGAATAGGGCGCATGGGGTGCCAGTCCTAATCGACAAAGAGGAGATCCGCTTTCACGTTTTAAAATTTTTTCAAGATCATCGCGGAGTGTGGTGGCTCTCCCTGATTGAAAACCAATGGTCTCAAGAAAAAGAACCGAGCGGAAACCCAACCCACCCATCAACGGCAACAATTCAGGATCGGCAACATAATCTCCAAGCGAAGTCACCCCGGATCGTTTCATCGCCTCCGCGCCATTGAGAATTCCCCGTTTCCTGTTCTCGTCATCAAGTTCCGAGTTCAAAGAAATCAACGCCCGAACCCAATCCACAAATGAGTCAGGGGGAGAAAGTTTTTTTTCAAGTGCTGTCAAGCAAAGGTGACTGTGAGCGTTGACAAACCCCGGCATGAGCAAATAATCAGAAAGATCCAGAACCGAATTATCATTTGCCGATTGATTTGTAATCTCGACAATGTTTTCTTCATCAATAACCAGTTCACCATTTTCAATGGGTTCTCCGCACATAGTAAGCAAAGCCCTGAATTTTATTTTTTGAATCATAAGCTTGCCTTCAAAAGAGTGTGGAGTCCTTATACTGCTGATATGCGGAGCCTAATTGTTCCAGCAAAACCTTTTCTTCTTCTCGGGCCCTGTAAATATTCAAAGGCACAACCACTAAGATCATATAAACCAGGCAGGGAACGGAACCGCAGGCAAGGAATAAACCTGTTAACGTTAAAATAATCCCGATGTAAATCGGGTGACGAAAAATCCGGTAAACCCCTTTGGTGACTAACTGGTTAGTTCCTGGAAGAACGGCAAGCGAAGAACCCAATGACCACATTGCGGCTATCCATAGCAGAACCCCCGCCGCACCCACTGACAACCCAACATAAACCAGGGGACGAATCCCGAATCCAAAGTTTTTGGGAGCCAGATAAGCAAACACCAAAGGAAACAGATAAAGCAATGGAACCAGAATGTTCAGGAAAAATTTTTGACCTGGGTGGAGAGATTTATAGTCAATCATTGTAAACGATTCAAAAATTCCCTTTTACAATTCAGGAAAATTATTACCCGCCAAACCCGGCGTCATGCTGACCGAGCAACTGTTTGTTAAAAGTTTCACGCCCTTCAAGTATTTCAATTTCGATCACCACTTTGAAAAACGGCAAAGTAAGTTCCATATCTTTGAGTTTCACAGCGTCTTTTTCCGGAAGCAGAATAAAGCGGGCGCCTTTTTCAAGCGCACTTGCTTCCAAATCTCTAATATCCTGCAGGGTGTATGGATAATGGTCGGGAAAAGCTTTGAAAACTTTTGGGTGAATTTGTGAGTCCAGCAAAATCTGTTTGAAACCGTCCGGTTTAGCGATGCCACAAAACGCCGCAACAGGTTCATTTTTTAAAATTTCCACATCCAGAACTTCTTCATCATCCATACGGATTATGGAATCAAGGCGCAGGTGTGTTTTCATTTGAGGTACGGAACCCAATAAACGAGAGTCAAAATTTATTGCACCACCTGAATAATGGGTGAAACAAACCATGTCTGCTCGTCGTGTTTCTATTACCGGCTCACGCAGTTCCCCTGCAGGAAAAAGATGTGTGTTGCCCAACGGTCTGAAATGATCGAAAAGCAATATGTCCAGATCGCGTTTTAAAGCCAAATGTTGAAAGCCATCATCTAAAACCAGGGTATCAACATCAAAATGTTCAAGCGCATACCTTCCGGTTTGATATCGGTCTGGCCCGGTTAAAATAGGAACATTTTTAAGTTTTTCCGCCATCATAACGGCTTCATCGCCGACCCACTCCGGTGAAAGGAGGGTTTGCTTCCCATCACACACGACATTAACAGGATTATTGGATTCCCCGCCATATCCCCGGCTGAGAATAGCGGGTTTGAGTCCATTCCCCCTGAGTGTTTCCGCGATCATCATGACAAAGGGTGTTTTTCCTGTACCGCCTAACGTCAGGTTACCAACACTGATGACCCGGCAATTTAGCTTGCGACTGGGAAACACTCCCCATCTGTATGCCCAGAGCCGAAAATGGTGACCCAGCAAATAAAGCAGAGAGATGAATTGCAAGATTATAAAAAATGGAAACCAGTACCATTTACGGTCGGAAGATATTATTTTATAGAAAATTTCTGACATGATTTATAACAGAACCTTATTGGACACTCCTATAACACAAATACTGTAAATTTTAATTTTTCGCAATTTTTAGAGGTCATCTATTATTTTAGGAGTATACTCCCAGCTTATGGATTTTTTGTATTATATTCTTACAGGAGGGATGCTGCTAATTGCTTCTCCCTTTCTTCTTCTAAGAGCAATGGTCTCTTCGACTTTCCGCAATGACATAAAGGAAAGAATGAATGGGGCACGGTCTCTGCCCGAACTGGAAGATACTTTGTGGATTCATGCTTCATCGGTTGGGGAAGTTCGGCTGGCTAAAATATTAATTTCCGGCCTGCCAAAAGATGAATCCAGACCCATCGCCATTTCAACGTTCACTCCAACTGGTTATAAGCTGGCCTTGGAAGAAAAACTTCCGAACGTATTCAGATTACCACTGGACTTTCCACTCTGGCTCAACCCTGTCTTTGATCGTTTACGACCCTCTAAACTGGTTTTAATTGAAGCCGAGCTATGGCCTTCTCTACTCCGTCAATGTAAACATAGAAATATTCCTGTAATCCAGGTGAATGGAAGGGTTTCGGAAAAATCAGTCAAGAATTATGGAAAATTCCCATCCTTCCTGTTGTGGATGACTGAGTCGATTCAACAATTTTCCATGCGATCCCAAACCGATGCAGACAGGTTTTTGCAGTTAGGAATCGCTAAAGATAAAATCCTGGTTTCGGGAAATATCAAGTTCGATGTGACCTCAGCTCAAATCAAAGATGATTATCAGCCCGAATGGAAAGAGGAATCACTGGTAGTGGTTTTTGGTTCTACCCGCCCGGGAGAAGAAGGCCCAATTATGGATGCACTGGTTAATCTTAAAAAAGAGTTTCCCCATCTGATCGGTGTGATCGCCCCCAGGCATATGGAAAGATGCAGGGAAGTCGAAGACCTGATCCGCGAATTCGAAGTGGATTATGCCCTTCTCTCCAATCAGAATGATTTGGCAAACTGGCAGGGAACCGTTTTACTCCTGGATAGCCTGGGAAAACTCAATGCGTTTTATAAGACAGCGACGGTGGTCTATGTAGGCGGTGGATTCAATCCCCGGTTTGGGGGACACAACATTCTCGAACCAGCGGCATTAGGAAAACCCGTTCTGTTTGGAAAATTCATGAATAACTTTGAGGAAGAGGCAAAGCTACTCAAACAATCAGAGGGCGGCCGGCAACTTCAAAATATTGAAGAACTCTACGATGTTTTAAAATGGTTATTGATGAATCAGGACGAGCGGCAGAAGCTGGGACAGTCTGCAGAAAAAACTGTACAGGCCAACACTGGGGCATTGAGAAAAAACATTGAGCTCATTCGCCAGAGATAGTTGAAGACCTCTAATGGGATACCCGTTTAGATGATCTATTTTTACCACTTTTTATCCCTCTTTATAGCGATCTTCCTGCTCCCACTGTTTTCAATCGCAACCTTGTTTTCCAAACATAAGTTTAAAGGGCTGATCCACCATTTCGGGTGGGTCCCTAAAAACAAGGGTAAGAAAACATTATGGATGCATTCTCTTTCAATGGGAGAAGTCGTCGCCGCAACACCCGTTCTCAAAAAAGTGCGTGAACAATACCCCGATCTCGAAATTGCCCTCTCTGTCACAACAGACTCGGGTTATGAGTCGGCTCTTAATGCGGGTATCGCCGACCATTTATTTTTTCATCCACTGGATTGCCTGCCTTTCACTCAACTGGCTTTAAGTCGGATTAATCCCGTTATTTATGTTGTTACCGATACGGGATTCTGGCCCGGCCTGATAGACTTGTTATATAGAAAAAATATTCCTGTCCTTTTATTCAACGGTCGTATCTCCGAAAGGTCTGCCCGCAGGTATCGCCTGGTGGGCTCACTATTCAAAGAGACCTTTAAGAAGTTTCAAAAGCTTGGCATGCAAAACAGAAACTCAAAGAAAGCCGCCCTGATGCTGGGCGTGGAACAAGATCGTGTAGAAATCATGGGCGACCCAAAATACGACGTAAAACAGCTTCTGGACAGTGAAGGGATAGAAAAACTCCGGGACACATTCATGCTGGACAAAAACACACCTGTGTGGATAGCAGGAAGCACCCATGCTGGAGAAGAAGAAATTATTCTGGAAGCTCACCAGCAATTGGTGGTTGAGCATCCCGATCTGATTTTGATTCTCGCGCCACGAAGAATCGAACGGGTAAAAAATATAGCTGATATTTTTGAGCAAAAAAAAGTTTCTTTCGCATACCGTTCATCGTTGAACAATTCAAAATCTGCTTCCGTTATTCTGCTTGATACGATGGGTGAGCTGGCACAGGTTTTTGCACTGGGGCAAGTGGCTTTCATTGGCAACAGCCTTGTGAAGCCAGGTGGGGGACACAGCCTGAAAGAACCACTGGTCTACGGACTGTCAGTCATGCATGGTCCTTTTATTGAAAACATCCGTCACGTTGCAGAAAAAGCCCATGAACAGGGCCTGACATTCCCAGTTCAAACCCCGGATGATATAAAGGAAATTGTTAATTCTTTTCTGAAGAACCCAGACCAGCGAAAGGAGATCCAGGAAAAAGCTCAGTCCTTCATAAAAGAACAACAAGGTGCGTCAGAAAAAATGGTTCAAGCCATTTCAGAAATCCTGGGCTGAAGTTATACAAAAACCACCTTACTATCCTCTTCGAACTTTTTTAGAATATGAACTCGATTCGCTATTGAATTTTTCTGGACGCGTTACTGACTAAATAAATGGTCATAGCGGCGATTAAAAAAGCTGGGACCAATTCATAAATCAAGGCATCAGAAAGTCCTGCAATCTTCCATACAAGTGTTGTTAAAAATCCGGCCAGCATTCCTGCTATAGCACCTTGCCGTGTCACTCTTTTAGAGTACAACGTAAATAAAATGAGCGGACCAAAACTCGCTCCGAGTCCCGACCAGGCAAACAACACGAACCAGAAAATGACCCTTGTTTCACCAAGTGCGATAAGCATAGCCCCCACGCCTAAAACCAGCACCGTTGCCCGGCTGATGCGAAGAATCATCTTGTGTGAAATTGTTTTTTTGAGCAGTCTGGAATACACATCATGGGCTATGGCAGAAGCGGCAACCAGAATCTGTGCTGACACCGTAGACATGATGGCCGCCAATACACCCGTCAACACCACCGCCGTCAACAAAGTTGGCAGTAGTTGTTCCGCTGCCCTGGGAAACAGGTGTTCGGGGTCTTCCAGTCCCGGGAAAAGGGCCTGACCACAAATGCCCAGCATAATAGATGATGAATAAACTACCAGTCCCCAGCCCAATGCGATCCAGGTTCCCTTTTCGATGGTTTCAGTATTTTTCGCTGCCATATACCGGGTGACAACATGAGGCTGACCCGGGTAGCCGAGCCCGATCCCCAACAACCCCACCATGGAACCCAAAAAAGCGGCCACAGATTTTCCTCCCATCCAATTCAAAGTTTCGGGTGATGTTTTTTCCACCTCCACCAGCATTCCTGAAAAACCACCCAAACTGGATAACGCAACCACCGAAAGGATCACCAGTCCCAAAGCCATAATAATTCCCTGGGCAAAATCAGTCCAAGCCACAGCGCGAACACCGCCCATCATTGTGTAAACAAGCACAATCGCCCCGCCCACTGAAATACTTACTATATGCGGAACCCCGAAAATAGCATCGAAGGTTTTGCCAATAGCGGTAAACTGCGCCGCCACATAAGCCATCATGCAGAAAAAAATGATCACCACCGAAATCACACGGAGGGCATGGCTCTTGTCATCAAAATGGTTTTCAAAATAATCCGGAAGGGTGATAGATCTATTCTCTTCAGAATGTTTACGAAGTTTTTCCGCGATAAACAACCAGTTGATCAAATAGCCTAACAGGCAACCCGGCATGAACCAGATTGCCGACAAGCCCTCCTTGTAAGCCAGGCCCACTGTTCCCAATACAGCCCAGGCACTTTCTGAACTTGCGGTAGAAGAGATAGCCGTTACCCAGGCTTTCAAAGACCGGTCTGCGAGAAAAAAGTCCAGCGGGGATCGAGTCAACCTGGCTGTCCATACTCCGATACCCAGCATAGCCAGTACGTATAACAAGAAAACAACTGCAATGGTCCCGGATAATTCTGTCATTCAAATACTCCAGCTTGCTGAGGGAATAACTGTTGGGTCCAGGGTCACGCTGGTGGCCCCACACCTGGTGGGTGTGTTAGAATCCTTATTCTTAAAGTTGACTCACCCTTACTCTGTGGATAACACTCACTATTATGACCGTCTACGAACCAAATTCCATTGAAGCCAAATGGCAGGCTTACTGGGAAGAAAACCAATCTTTTAAAGTAGAGTTAGACTCTTCCAAAGAAAAATATTACCTGCTGGAAATGTTTCCCTATCCATCAGGCAGAATCCATATGGGCCACGTTCGCAACTACACAATAGGCGATGCACTGGCCCGTTTCAAACGCATGCAGGGTTTTAACGTCCTGCACCCATTAGGCTGGGACGCGTTTGGAATGCCGGCAGAAAATGCCGCCATCAAAAACAAAACTCACCCTGCCGAATGGACATTTGAGAATATTCGCACCATGAGGAAGCAGATCAAAGCACTGGGTCTCAGCTATGACTGGGATCGTGAAATAGCTACCTGCCACCCCGGTTATTATAAATGGAACCAGTGGTTTTTTCTAAAGTTCCTGGAAAAGGGACTCGCCTACCGAAAAAATTCCACAATCAACTGGTGTGAAGACTGCCAAACCGTTCTCGCCAACGAACAGGTTGTGGATGGCCGGTGCTGGCGATGCGATAACGAAGTATTGCAAAAACAACAGGAAGGCTGGTTCTTCAAAATCACTGAATATGCTGACAGGTTGCTGGATGGTTGTAAAGCCCTTGAGGGGAAATGGCCGGAACAAGTGCTTACCATGCAAACCAACTGGATAGGCAAAAGCTTTGGCGCTGAAGTGGACTTTAAAGTCCAGCAGAGTGACGAAGTCATTAAAGTGTTCACAACTCGACCCGACACTTTATACGGCGCAATGTTTATGGTTCTTGCCCCTGAGCACCCCCTTACAGAAAAGCTTTCACGTGGAACTGAACAAGAAAAAGCTGTAGACACTTTTGTTCGAAAAGTAAAAATACAGGACACGATCTCAAGAACCAGCGAAGGAGGAGAAAAGGAAGGAGTGTTCACCGGGGCTTATGCCGTGAACCCTTTAACGGGTGAGTCCATTCCTGTATGGACCGCAAATTTTGTACTCATGGATTACGGCACCGGCGCAATCATGTCTGTTCCCGCTCACGACCAACGGGATATGGATTTTGCCCGCAAATATGACCTGCCGATCCGGGTTGTCATTCAACCAGAATCCGGACCCGTAGACACAGACACCAAAGCGTATACAGCTGATGGCGCGATGGTGAATTCCGGTTCTTTCGATGGGTTGATCGGACAGGAAGCTCGCAGATCGGTTTGCCAGCATCTGGAAAAAGAAAACATTGGCAAAGCCACCATTAATTATCGCCTTCGCGACTGGGGTGTTTCCCGGCAACGCTATTGGGGAACTCCAATTCCAGTTATCCATTGTTCAGGATGTGGAATCGTGCCTGTTCCAGAAGACCAATTGCCGGTGGAACTTCCACTCGATGCACAATTAGGTGATAAAGGTCAGTCTCCTTTACACACTCTCGAGTCTTTCTATAAAACTTCATGCCCGAAATGCGGTGCCGATGCTCAACGTGATACCGATACGCTCGATACCTTCATTTGTTCTTCCTGGTATTTTGACCGATACACGTCTCCTCGATCTGAAAAAGAGCCTTTTAGCAGAGAAAATATCAACTACTGGATGTCGGTCGATCAATATGTAGGTGGTATTGAACACGCTATTTTACATCTTCTTTATTCCAGATTTTTTAACCTGGTGTTGAAGGATCTTGACTTGACCCAGGCCCTGGAACCTTTTGACAGGCTATTGACCCAGGGAATGGTCATTAAAGATGGGGCCAAAATGTCCAAGTCCAAGGGCAATGTGGTGGACCCGGACGAAATCATCAAAAACTATGGTGCCGATACAGCCCGCATATTCATTCTTTTTGCCGCACCACCGGTTAAAGATCTGGAATGGAGTGATCAGGGTGTAGAAGGGTGTTCAAGGTTTTTGAAAAGGGTCTGGAGAATTTTTAGCGAATTTATTGAAGAAACAAAAACTATTGCTTTGCCTGGAGAATCTTTTACGGCAACCGCTCCCGAAGTCAAAGCACTTCGCAGAATGACACATATCACCATAAGAAGAGTGACAGAAGATATTGAAACAAGAATGCAGTTCAACACAGCCATTGCCGCGATTATGGAGTTGGTCAATCACCTCTTCATTTTCAAGGAGTGGTGGGAAAACAACCGTGATGAAAAAAATCGAGCGGCAATAAGAGAAGCTCTGGAAACCCTGGTGCTGACCTTGTCACCTTTCGCCCCACATATCGCCGAAGAAATGGCATCACAAATAGGGCTTGCAAAAAATCAAGGTCAATGGCTCTGGCCAAAATACAGAGAAGATTTAACGCAAACGGATGAAATATTGATCGTCCTGCAGGTCAATGGTAAAGTGAGACAGAAGATATCTGTCGCATCGGATATTGGCGATGAAGATTTGAAAGCCCGCTCTCTGGAGGACCCCAAAATCCAGGAGTGGACAAAAGATAAGCAAATCAAAAAAGTTATTGTCGTTCCAAAGAAACTCGTGAACATAGTCATCCAATGAAGCATGCGATTTTTAAATACTGGGTACTGTTCATCCTGCTCCTAAATGGATGTGGTTATACTCTGGTGGGAACGGGTTCTTCCCTGCCAAAACATTTAAAAACCATTTCAATTCCTGTCTTCACCAATAACTCTTCCCAGCCTGAAATACACCGGGAACTGACAAGTGCCGTTATTGACTCTTTCGTGACAGATGGAAGAGTGCAGGTTGTTCCAAATAACCAGTCCGACATGGTTATGACAGGAAACCTTTTTCACTATGAGTTGAGACCTGTAGCGTTCAGTACGGGCGATTTTGCAGAAGGCTATATTGTTGAACTCGGTATAGATGTGGAAGTGATCGATAAGCTTTATAATAAATCCTACCTTAAGCAACACTTTAGGACAGAATGGAACTACAGAGCCTCTTCAGACCTTGTAGGCACAGAATCAGCCCGGTTAGCTGCGCTCAATGAGGCTTATCAGGTTCTAGGCAACAGATTGGTGAGCCTCCTGATTAATCAATTTTAATTTTAGTTCACAGTGACGCCTGATAATCTGATCCAGAAAATCTCAAAAGGTCAAACTGATCCCTTCTACTTCCTCTATGGCACGGAAACTTTCTACCACACTGAGGTCATTCAGTCCCTGGTTAAACAATGGATCACAGATGAAAACCGGGACTTTAATCTGGAAAACTTTGACGCACGTGAAAGCACTGTTAGTGATTGGATAGGATCTGCCAAAACCCTGTCTTTTCTTGGTGGGAAAAAACTGGTGATCGTACGCAACCTGCAAGACGCCATACCTCAGGACAAGGATGCCCAGGCCCTCATTGACTACGCAGAGTCTCCTGTTTCAGAATCCTGTTTGCTTATCACGTCTAACAAGGTGGACCGCAAAAGAAAATTATTCAAAAAACTGGTGGGATTAAAAACCGCTGTAGCCTGTGAGGCTCCTAAAGAAAATGAGCTTATTAACTGGCTTTGTGATAGAGCGAAAGAAAGTAATTACTCTCTATCATTTGATGCAGCACGATCAATGGTGAATCGAGCAGGAGCTCGGCCAGGTATTCTGGCAAAGGAATTGGAAAAGACTTTTCTCTACGCAGGCAAAAACAAATCCATTTCGGAACAGGATGTCGCTGAAGTGGTTGGAGAAAACAAGTTGGAAAATGTTTTTGCGCTTACAGATGCCTTGAAAACAAAAAATCCAGAAACAGCATTACGCTTACTCAAAAACCAAATAGATCATGGAGAAGAACCAATAAAGATTCTTGGTACTATTGCCTGGCAATTTAGAATGATCTGGGAAGTAAAACACTATCAGACAAAAAACCTGCCTGCCGGTCAAATCGCAAAAACCATGGGAGCCAATCCTTATGTGGTTGACAAAGCTTTGCAACATACCCGCCGGTTCAGCACCCGGCAATTACGCACAGGCTATCTGGAATTGACCAAAGCCGACAGAAGACTGAAGTCGACCTCGCAAGACCCATTAGCGGTGATGCAAACCCTGATTCTTAACCTATGCCACTAGCCAGGGTAATGTTAATTGAATGTAAAAAGAAACTGGCCTACCTGCAGGAATCAGGCGATACGGTTGACCAAACGGGTGAGACTGGATATTTTTCGGGATGCCGCCCGGGCATGAAGGATGCCTTTACCGCCAACCTTGGCGATAGTTTTCTGAGCAACCATTAAGTCTTTCTCAGCCTGCTCTTTATTACCAGCCTCAGCTTCAGCACGAACTTTTTTAGACAACGTCTTGACTAAGGTACGATAACCTTTGTTTCTTTCATTTTTTTTCAGGTTCTGCCTGTTGCGCTTTAACGCAGATTTATGATTAGCCAAAAACTGCTCCTTTATAAATTGAGCGTTGAAAACCAGCCACCTGCAAACAGATGGCAAATAAAAGTGAATTGGTTTTTATACTTTATTCCACCGACTTTGTCAAGCTACAGTAACTAAACGCAAAAGAACCGCTTATCAGCCCTCAGATACCAGTGGCTTGAGATATTCCATCAACCGTTGGAACTCTTTTTTAAATACTTTATAAAGTTGAGGGGCCTGACTCAGGTCCTTGCTTCGACCGGCTCTTTCCAGTTGGAGAGCGGCTTCCCTGACTGGTCCTGCACAAATATTGGCTGAGGCTCCTTTTAGAGCATGTGCCCTTTCTTCAACCTCGTGGGCATCTCCTGCTTCAAGAGCATATAGAAGCTGACGGGAATGCTCGGTAGCATCTTCAAAATAGGCCGCCACTATTTCCAAAAAAAGCTCTTCATCATCATCGCATAGCTCTAAAGCGGCCTGCTTGTTTAGAACTGGTTCTTGCTCAGCCGACATCAATTTAGCCAAGTAAAGACTGGATTTTCTCCAGTAATCGTTTTATATCTACCGGTTTGGTATCGTAGTCGTCACAACCGGCTTTGATAGCTTTATCCCTGTCTGGTGTCATAGCGTGTGCTGAAAGGCCTAAAACCGGAATAACCTGAGTTTCCGGATCGTCTTTAAGTGTACGAACGGCTTCCCATCCATCCATAACCGGCAAGCTCATGTCCATGAGAATGAGGTCTGGAGTTTCCTTACGAGCCATGTTCACTCCTTGTTGCCCATCCACAGCAATGAGGACTTCAAAGCCTTTCCGTTCCAAACGACGTGACAACATGTCCCGATTCATTTCATTATCTTCAACAAGAAGAATTCTGGCCATCAAATAACCTTGTTATCCTCTATTTAATTTTTCTATTGTCAGTAACAAACTTTTTAAACACCATTAATAGAAAGCTGCCTCATTGTACACATTGGGAATTATAGTATCCTGCCAGCGTAGCTGATTCAAGTCCCATCTAAGCACCATATTAAGGATTATGCCAGGAAAGAAGGCTGAAACTATAATCTTAACCTCCTATTAGCCCGGTTCTACCCAGATCAGCAATATTTTCCAGTAAACATAATTATTCAAAGGTTTTTTCAGGTTGATCATTAAACTTGAGCCAATTTATACCAACCGGTATGATCCGCTTTATGACTTTTGAAATAAATTCAGCTTATCTCGCAGCAGAAGGACTTCTTGAACCATTACTTCAGGAGCTTGAAGGGATAACAGACATTCACGACCAGCTGGTGCTATCCTCACAACCTGCAAAGCAATCTTATTGGGCGCAGAATATATGGCGAAACCCAAAAATCATTCAAATCGATTCTATCAACGACGCAGCCAGAAAACTAAGGTCCCTGCATAGAAACTGGTGTCTTTATTCTCACACCCTTCATCGCAGGGCCAAACTCATTCTGGATAAACTGCCCCCTGTCAGCTCCAGTCCTATGAGCTTTCCTGTTTCATTATCTACGACACAACTCGGGAGTTTTACCCTTTTGGATGAAAACACCCTGCTCGCATCACCAGAATGTTCGAGTGCATTTCCTAATGGCAAACCGCTTTTTGTTGAAGACAGAAACGGACCGCCAAACAGAGCTTACTTAAAACTTTATGAGGCTCTTACAATTGCGGGCACAACACCACAGCCTGGAGAGTTCTGCATTGATGTGGGAGGTAGTCCGGGTGGATGGGCATGGGTGATAAATCAGTGCGGCGCAGATGTATTAAGCATCGACCGTTCCCCACTTTCTCTATCAATGCAGAATAAGAAAGGGGTAACCTTTCAAAAGCGTGATGCTTTCAAGTTGTTACCCGGAGAGTTCGAAAATCAACATGTAGATTGGCTGTTTTCAGATATTATCTGTTACCCGGAAAAGCTATATGACTGGATTTTGGAATGGGTGGAATCCGGCATCTGCAAAAACTTCATTTGCACAATTAAATTTAAAGGGGAGCCTGATCTATCGATCGCAGATAAATTTAA